>JAQUMH010000014.1 GCA_028718185.1 Elusimicrobiota bacterium | reverse complement strand
CTCGCTACCTTCTCGCCGCTCTCATTCGTCCCATCCCATTCAGTTGACCATGTCCCGGCAGGCTTAGGTTCATCTACCAACGTTTTTATTAATTCACCGGAAACTGTATAAACTTTCAATGAAACAGGAAGATTGTCAGTTGTTAAATCATAATTAATGGTCGTTTTAACATCACCTTTTGCGGGTATAAACGGATTTGGACCGTTTTGGTAAAGTTTGTTTTCAGGTGCTGCGGCAACTACATTTACGACTAATGGTAATGGGTCAGAAGATTCTGATTTTCTAATACTGCCCTTAGATATTGATATCTGGTTATTACTATTAGTTACTTTAAGGATAACTGTATAGAGACCAACCGCAGTATAAGTGTATGTTGGTGAAATTCCTTCAGCATCATATATTCCATCGCCATCAAAATCCCATTCATACTTGGTTATCGTAGCACCCGAAGTGTCCAGTGACCTTGAACCATCAAAAGTAACAGACTTATTTACAATTACAGAACGACTTTTCATAGGCGTATGGTATACTTGATAAACAGGATCATACGGGCTTCTATATCTTTCGGAGACCTTAATATCAGGACAAGCATATGGTCCCGCAGGTAGCGCAGGAGTGTATAAGTCCACCTGGTAAAAATCAGAAAAAGAGATATATGACTCATATGGTCTTATGTTGGTTCGGCCTAAGAATAACTTATAGTAATTGTTTACTTCCTTTGGTACTGCGAATCTTAACGATATATAATAATCGTTCGGCATGTAATTGTAAGTAACGGTACCATATATAGGATCAGCTACCTTCCATTCAAGTATATAACTGTCCCAAATGTTGGTATTACCATCAAGATCTGTATCTATCATATCATATAAATCACCATCTGCAGAAGCCAGCCAATCTTGGTCAGTATAATTATCTATATCTCCGGTGACATATACTTTTGGATCAACGCCATTCACTTTAGGCGTCATGTCTACTGTAAGCAGAATATCTATAAAACCTTGTGCCTTATGAGCTGCTGTAACGTATTGTGAGATATCTGCCCACGCAACAGGCCAGTCGCTCGTTAAAAGATCTGCAGCAAGGAAATCACCATCAGCATGTTCAGGAGAACAGGTATATTCTCTGGATTTGTATATCAAAGTAGCATTCTGGAATGTTGAATCGCTGTTAGGTTGCGGTGTTACAATAGCTGTTAATAAACTAAAATTAGCAAAACCCAATAAAATTGCTAAGGCTAACACAAAACACTTCTTATGCGTTCTTAAACTTTTTATCATAAACCTCATGTTTTTCATTATATTTTTAACCTCTTTACATATTCAACTTCTCTTTGTTTATGTAGCAATTTTATTGCCAATTCGTTGTTTTTAACAAATCAATGAATCTTCAATACTGGTTTTTAGCAATTTTAAATAACTCAAAATAAATTTTATATTAAAATTTATTTTTCGGTTGGTACAACAATGCCGCGCATAATAAGATTTTGAGCGAAAACAAATATTATAAATGTTGGTATAGCAGCAATAATAAGAGCAGCGAAGGTTACCGATTGATGCGTGAGATCTTGTAGCTGATACAACCATACCATTATCGTCCACATCTTCTCATCCTGGCATACTATAAACGCAAACATAAAGGCTCCGTACGCTCCGTTAAATGCGCCTAAAGCTATAACTGCTAATATTGGTTTTGATAAATACATTGTTATATTCCAGAACATCACCCATTCGTTTGCACCGTCTAACATTGCTGATTCATATAATTCTCTTGGTAAACTATCAAAAAAACCTTTAAGTAAAAATATTGAATATCCGTTTACCATTCCGGGTAGAATCAATGCCCAAAATGTGTTTAGCATCCCTAACTGTTTAAGTAGTAGAAAGTTTGGAATTGCTGTTACCATGGGTGGGAATGCCATTGTTGCTAATAAGAATAAGATAATTTTGTAAGTTGAAGGCAGATTAAATCTGCTCATTGCATAAGCTGCCATAGGATTAACTGTAATCGTTATTAAAATTGACAGAAGGCAATATACAAAAGTATTCCATATTCCCCTGCCCTGTAAAAGCAGATATTGAAACACATGAATATAATTACGTGTTATAAATTCCCAGCGTATTTGTTTGGAATGTTTTAACATATTCTGATAATTTACATCTTCAGTCGGCATTGGGATTTTCTCAAATGATGCATACTCAGCTTCATGTGCCTGATTTAATGTTTTTATATTTTTGTATTTTTCTTTTAGATAATCTTGCCATAGAAATTCCGGACCTGTTAATGTTATATATCTTGGTGATATCTGCATAACAAAAACATTCCAGTCTACTAACCCGGTGCCGCCTATTTTTAAAGCATCTTCAAGGTAAGGTACTTCTTCAAAATTTTTATATTTTGTTCCATAAATTTTATTCAAAAAGGATATTGAACCTTCATATTTTTTACTTAAAAAATTCAAAAAGTCTGCTTTTGCTTTGGGACTTACACTAATGTACCGTAAGTTCAATTGTTTTTGCACAAACTCTGTCCAATCCTCTGCTTGCTTTTTGTTTTCCGGCACTGTTCGGGTCAAAATAAATTCATTATAACTCTTATAATTAGTGCCATGTGCTTTATTATAAGTTTCTATATTTTTACCATATTTCATGTATAAAAGAGTACGGACGTATCTGCCATCAAGTGATAAATAATAATAGTAACGACTTGGTTGTTCTGTCTTAAATTCGAACGCTGAACTTAAGGTTTTTGATGCTGCTAATGTGAATGAACGTCCTGCTACTGAATTAATAGGCGGAGGATTTACCATCAGCCAGGACGTGCTGGATGCGTCATGAACACGGTTATATTCTTTTAAGGAATTATTCCATTTTTTCTGTAACCATTTCCGGTATTTTCTTCCCATCTCAGGTAACATTTTATTGTTATACGAAATGAAATTTCCGAGGATACCATATGTTGACGGCATTTTTACTTTATCAGTAAATTCTTGCCAGTCTTTTATTCTTCCTTCATGTATTTTATCAGGCAGGGTGAGTTTAGCAAAATTGAATTTATCATCCCTGGCATTTTCATTATATTCTGTTAATGATTCATTATATTTTGTTTCTATATATTTTTGATATAATGCTTCATTCGAATAAAAATACCTGGGAATTGCATCGTAGTCATATATATCCACTCCACTTTTAAAAGACCCCGATATCATGATAAGAAAAGGATAAATCATTGTTATTCCACCGGTTATAAGCAGAAAATACATTATTACAATAACTATAATTGTTCCCAAGTCTTTTTTCCCCTGCGTTCGAAGTAACCCCATGTTTTTTTCCTCCTGTTTGAAATTGTGTTATGTGTTATGTGTAATGAAATTTAATAATCTTTCAATCTTTAATTTATTTTTTCTATTTCATTTACTATCTGATGTTCTGAACTGCATTCTGGTTAAGCGTTTTAATTGATATACAGTAAATCCAATCAATATAAAACCTAATATCCAGCTCATTGCGGTTGCTATCCCGAATTTTAAATCCATAAATGCATTATAAAATATTTCTAATCCCAGGACCGTTGTTACCTTTGCCGGTCCACCGCCTGTCATTACTAATATAAAATCGGCTGCCCTGAACGCTCCTATAAATGCACCTACAAAACTTATTGTGATTAACGGTTTTATTGTAGGAATAGTTACATTCCATAACTTATGCCATAAATTAGAACCATCTATTTCCGCTGCCTCGTATAAATCCTCAGGTATTGTTTTTAACGCAGCCAGATAAATTAGACAACCGGGTCCCACAGACGCCCATATAATAGGTATTATTATACATATCATAGCCAAATCAGGGTTTCTGAGCCATGCTTGAGGAAGTATTTTACCACCTGAAACAATATCTAAAAGCTTATTTAATAAACCACCGGCTGACGGGTCATAGAAACCTTTCCATAGAAATATTACTATTATACTGCTTATTACATGCGGCAAATAAAATATTACCCTGAAAAATACTTTGCCTTTCGGTACTTCATGTAACATTATCGCAAGAAATATCGGCGAGAAAAAACCTAAGCCAAGACTTAAAGCTGCATAATATAAACTATGTCCCAATGCCTGCCAGAATACTTTATCAAATAGAACATTTGCGAAATTATCTAATCCTATAAACTTGCTTTCACCGATTATCCTGTAATCCATAAATGCCATAAGAGCGCCGCGAAGCGTTGGAACGTACTGCCATACTGCCATGCTTAATATAGCAGGAATAAGTATCAAATATGCAACCCAGTATTTTTTGAATCCCCAACTTGATTTGACTCCTTCTGGTGTAAATGCTTTTATAATATATCTAAACGCAAAAACGAAGGTTATCAATATAATGGCAGCTAGAGATAATGCTACTCCTCTTCTAAATTTCATTTCCTTAGGAGGAATTATCCCCAACATCTTTTCATTAGCTTCTTTAACTCCGGCATCTAACAGTTCCTTTATACGTTTCTTTGCAATTTCAGGTGGTTTGGTGCCAAGTTTTTCTATCAGTGCTAAATCTAAAGGTTTGGACATATAACCATACTGCCAGTTTCTGCAATATGGTTCAGGAACACCATTGTTCAGGGTTTCTTTGTAATCTTTTTCCCAGCCTTTAGGAGTGTATTTTAAATATTCTGTATATCCATATTTCTTTAGTAGTACAGGATTAACAAAATTGCCGAAGCCATTTTCAACATATACTTTAGTGCGGATTTTCTCCGCTTCAGCACTACCCCAAAAATATATGAATTTCCAGCATGCATCACGGACTTCAGGGTCTTTTACTCCTGAAAATATTGCCAGTGAACCGGCATTAAGTTCCGAACCTCTTAATCCTGTAGGTCCTTTTGGAACCGGGCATATCCCGATAAATTGTGGGTCTACTTCAGCTATCGTGTCCGGGTTAAAATAAAATATGCGCATACCTATTTTACCGGCACCCCATTTCGTATTCATATCCTTATCGTTAAACGCTGCACCATAAACGGTTTTACCATTTTTAACAAAAGGTTCTTGTATAATACGGGTATAGAAATAAACTGCGTCTACCGCTTCCGGAGTATTAAAAACTGCCCGCCACTCGCCTTTCTCATTTTGTACTACCGCTTTTCCACCGGCTGATAAAAGCAGGAAGTAAAAATACCAGGAAGCTATACCTTCGTTTACAAACTCAGTTCCATAAATGCCTTTATCTGGGTCAGTAATTTTACGGGCGTATTCCAAGTATTCATCCCATGTCTCTGGAGGGTGTTCAGGGTCAAGCCCGGCTTCATAAAATAAATCTTTACGATATGCAAATCCCATAATTGAATAATTATGCGGGAACGCCCACCAGTGTTTTTTACCGTCAGTTCCTTCCCGGTATAATACGGGAAGTGCTTGCGGTAAAACCCTCTCTTTAAGTTCTTTTTTTGGTAATTTTTCCACGAATTCATCAAGCGGATATAGAAAATCCTGGTGGATATAATTATCTGACCTTGCAAAATTAACATAAAATATATCAGGTGCGATTCCACCTGCTATTGACATCAATATTCCTGAACCTATTGGTAAATTTCTGGAAGCTATACCACCCGATTCAACAATTTCTATCCAGGGATATTTTTCTTTGAACGCCTTGAGAACATTTCTGTTACACATTGTCGGTGGTCTTGAATCGTCAGGTCTTGGGAGAGCGGCTCCTTTTTCTATGGAGATTGTTATTTTTTTGTGGGTTTCTTGACCAGAGGAGACTGTCTGACAGAAAACATTAAATAACCATGTAAGCGACAATAGAATACAGAACTTTTTTATTAAGATAAAATCAACCTTTTTGTTTTTCATTTGCAGTTATACTAAAAGAGGTTTAAGATGTTTAGCTGCAAGTACTAACCCCTTTTTGATTTTCTCTTCACTACCAGACCATACCGGATCTTCATGTTCTATGCTTAATACACCATCATAACCTGCTTCTTTTAAAGTAGAGATAAACTTGCTCCAATCGATTTCACCAAGTCCCGGCATTCGTGCCTGCCACCATCCATCACCATAAATGCTTTTTTGACTTAACAAATCTTTTTTTATTATTGTGTCTTTAGCATGAGCATGAAAAATATATTTACTATATTTTTTTATTGCCTGTAAATAGTCAACATGTAACCAGTAAAGATGTGACGGGTCAAAATTTAAACCGAAATTTTTACTTGGAATCATTTTAAACATCTCTTCCCAAAGTTCAGGTGAAAACGATACTGTTCCGGGCAAACCTTCAAATTGCCAACCTACCATTGGGCAATTTTCAATCATTAATCTTATGTTTTTCTTCTCAGCATATTCAACTAAGTCTGTAAAAACTTTCTTATATTCCTTTAAGTTATCTTTGATAGTCTTACCGGGATCCCGCCCGACAAAAGTTCCTACCAAATCGCAGTTTAATAGTTTTCCTGCATCAATTACCTTTTTCAAGTGCTTAATTTTGGTTTCTCTTTCGTCAGGTTTAGGAGTCAGCATGTTGTCATAATAAGCCAGTGAAGATATTGTGATATTATTCTTATTAAATAGTTTTTTTATTTCATCTGTTTTTTTATTGTCAAGAGTTAATACATCTATGTGAGATGAAGCAAAATCACGGCCATGTACTTTTGGCCAACAAGCTACTTCCAGCGTTTCAAAATTTTCCTGTTTTGCCCAACTAACAATATCTTCCAACTTCAACTGCAGACAAGCAGTTAAAAAACCTAATTTCATATTGCCTCTCTGTTTTCTCTAAAATTATCAAAGATTAAAACTTAAATTTCATTTTGATAGTATTGAATGTAGTTTCTTACTATTCGCAGTAAGAAAAGATTTAAAAACTATTAAAGCTTCCTTTACTTTAATTTCGTGACCGCCTCTAAAAATGTTAAGAAATATATCTGCTTTAGGATGTTTTTTAATAATTTTGTTATAAAGTTCAAGGCTATGTGTAAATGGAACACTATTGTCACATTTACCATGAGAAATATATACTCGAGCTTTAGATATTTCATCAATATAATTTATTGGAGATCGAGCTGCATATTGATATTTGCTATCACAACAAGCTTCTATATGTGTTTTATAATGTAAATTTTCAAATCGCCATTTGTTTAAATCTGTTATAGGACACCAAGCACATACAACACTCCAAAGAGAAGGATAGGACGCAGCCATTAACAATGCCATATGACCGCCACCACTTCCTCCAAGAAGGAATACCTGTTTAGATGTTAAATGATACTTCTTTTGTATAAAGTAAACCGCATCTGCTATATCTTGTTTTGCAAGTTTAGAACCACAAGCTTCTTTTGCTCTTGGATTATTTGCTAAATTGGGACCTCTGAATTCCGGAGCAAGTATGTTCCATCCGGTAGACTTAAAAATATTTTTGATCTCTTTTTTCTCAGCTTCCTTGCTAAAACTCCAAGTATGAAGTTTTACAAGAAGCGGTGCATTTTTTCTTTTTGCTGGTATAAAAAAAACTTCTTCTATGGAATTATCAATACTAGATTTAACTTTTACAATTTCAATTAAACTGTTTTTGCCATACATAAAACTATAACTTTCCGATAGAAAACAATGTGTATACGTTTATAATAACAATATAACCGGTTATTAAACTTATAGATTTATGCAATTGTTTTTTCGGTTTCTATGTCAAAAACATGTATTTTATCCATGTTAAAGACGACTTCAATATCCTGATTTACTTCAACTTTATTGTGTGTGTCTACTATTGATATAAAAGAGTTTTTACCTGTTTTAAGGTAAAGATATTTTTCTGCACCGATGGGTTCTACTACTTCAACTGTTGCCATTAGTGTTTTGCCTTCAGTTTTAGTACCTGAATAGTAAAATTTATCATAGATATCTTCCGGTCTCACGCCGAGTGTAACCTTTTTGTTTAAATATTTTTCCAACAAAATACCTGACATTTTATCGTTTGTCTTTACTAAAAATGTACCTTCGTCTAAATGTGCTACATTATCTTTTTTTACTACTGTACATTCCATAAAATTTGTTGGCGGCGAACCTATGAAACCTGCTACAAATTTATCTGCCGGACTATCATAAATTGTATTTGGATCTGCTACCTGGTGAATAATCCCGTCTCTCATAACTACAACTTTGTCTCCCAATGTCATAGCTTCTATCTGATCATGGGTAACATAAATTATAGTGGTTTGAAGCCGTTGATGAAGTTTCTTTAATTCTGCACGCATTTGTACTCTCAGTTTTGCGTCAAGATTTGACAACGGTTCATCAAATAAAAAAACCTGCGGTTTGCGGACTATAGCTCTTCCTACTGCAACCCGCTGTCTTTGACCGCCAGAAAGTTCTTTGGGTTTCCTATTCAAGAAATCTTTTATTCCTAACATCGTTGATGCATATTCTATTCTTTTTTCAATTTCTTCTTTAGGGTACCCTCTAAGTTTCAATCCGAATTCCATGTTTCCCCGGACGGTCATATGCGGATATAATGCATAATTCTGGAATACCATAGCTATATCCCTATCCTTAGGTACTACATCGTTAATCAACCTGGAACCTATATAAATTTCGCCGCTTGTTATCTCCTCTAACCCTGCTATCATTCTTAATGTTGTAGTTTTTCCGCACCCGGAGGGTCCTACCAGAACACAAAACTCTTTGTCTTTAATTTCCAGATCAACACTTTTTACTACCTCCGTTTTGAAAAAAGACTTGCACACCTTCTTTAAGATTACTTCTGCCATAGATACGTCCTCCTTTTAAATTGTGACATCATCACAATATTAATTTGATCAAGACCGTTTAGGACTTTCAAACGGTCTTGATATAGATATAGTTCTACCGATGGATTCAGATAGACGTTTTATTAGTTTTGGTGCTCTAAGAAAAGCCTCACTTAAATTCATAGGGGAATCAACTATGCTATAGATTCCTTTTACACCATATGAATATAACATATCTGCATTTTCAGCAATACTTCCTGTAATACAAATTACCGGTTTATTATGTTTTCTGGCTAAATCAACTATTTTTCTGACCGTTTTTCCACAAAGGGTTTGGGAATCAATTTTTCCTTCACCTGTTATAATTAAGTCACAATGACAAAGCTCTTCTTCTAAATGAGTTGTATCTTTGAGAATTTCAAAACCGGAAGAAATTTCTGCATTCATTATTACTTTTAAAGCACCGCCAATTCCACCGGCGGCACCTGAACCGGCAACTTTATCAATATCCACCTTATAACTACTCATTAAAACTTTTTTAAATTGTTTTAAACATTTATCTAAAGTAAGCATCATCTTTTCAGTAGCACCCTTTTGTTTAGCAAACATTAGTGCTCCATTAATACCGGTTAAAGGGTTGGTAACATCTGAAGCAACAATTATTGTCACACTACGAAGTTTCTGGTTAATATTATGAGCGTTGATTTCATTAAGTTCAAGTAATCCCCTGGCATTTAGTTCTATGGATTTTTTTCTTTTATTTAAAAATTTTATACCCAGAACAGATAAAGCTCCAACACCGCAATCAATTGTAGCACTATCTCCGATACCTAAAATTATTTTTTTGCAATTTTTGTTTACAGCATCTAAAATAAGTTCACCCACACCTTTAGTTGTTGTTAATAGCGGGTTCCTTAGTTTAGGCGGTACAAGTTTTAAACCACAAGATTCCGCAAGTTCTATAATCGCAGTATCTTTTATTATTCCGTATTTTGCTACAACAGATTTTGTCAATGGTCCGGAAACTTTAAGGTTAATAAATTTTCCTTTCATCGAAGATGTTAAAATTTCACACGTACCGGTGCCGCCGTCAGCAAGTGGGAGTGTCTTAATTGTTAATTTTTTATTTCCTTTTTTTAATCCTTGAGAAATATACTTTGCAACTGCAATAGAATTTAGCGATTCCTTGAAACTGTTTGGAGCGACTAATATTTTCATAACAAAGCAAGCACTTTTACAAATTTATATTGATAGATTTAGTTGAGTCCTGATTTGCAGATTTAATATTTAACGGTAAATGTTTCGGCAAAATTATATTATCTGCAAGAAGTACCGCTCTTTTAACAGTATTTTTTAACTCGCGGATATTTCCGGGCCACTTATATGAAATAAATAGTTCTTTAACATCATCGGAAAAACCAGTAATTTGTTTGTTAAACTCTCTGTTTGCTTCTTCAAGAAAATATTCTATTAACAAAAATATATCGTTTCCCCTTTCCCTTAACGGCGGGATTGTGATGTCAAATTCGTTAAGTCTATGATAAAGATCTTCCCTGAATTCCTTGTTTTTTACTTTTACTTCTAATGGGATATTAGTATCTGCAATTATTCTTATATCTAGTTTTATTGTTTTGTTTCCGCCGATATGCTGAATTTCCCTTTCTTGTAATACTCTTAATAATTTTGCTTGTGCTGAAATGCTTAAGTTAGAAACTTCATTCAGGAACAATGTTCCTCCATTTGCAGTCTCAAACTGGCCTTCTTTTCTCCTGTCAGCACCGGTAAATGCGCCTTTTTCATGGCCAAAAAATTCACTTTCAATAAGCCCTTCCGGCAATGTTCCGCAATCAATTACGATGAATGGTTTTTCTCTCCTTAAACTATGATAATGTATCAACCTTGCAATTAATTCTTTACCAACACCACTTTCACCCTCTAAAAGAACCGTAATATTAGTAGGAGCTACTTTTTGCACAATTTCAAGTATTTTTTTAATACTTGAATCACTCCCAACCAGACGATCAAATTTATAGGTCTCGTATAACCGTTCGCTGAGATCTTGTACCTTTTGACGAAGTACTTTTGTTTCTAGAGCGTTTCTTATCGTAAGAAGTATTTTTTCTTCATCAAATGGTTTAGTCATGTAATCAAACACGCCCAGTTTCATAGATTGTACTGCTGATTCAATAGTGCCATAACCCGTTAAAATGATTATGAAACTATTTGTAGATGTTTGAAGATGTTCGCCAATCAAAGATAAACCATTTATATCAGGTAATCTAATGTCAACTAAAATAACATCCGGTTTTTCATTTTTTATTTTATAAAGTCCTTCTTTTCCGTTATTTGCAACAATAACTTCGTAACCTTCTTCAGATAGAATACTATCTAATACTTTACAGATTCCGGTATCATCATCTAAAATTAGTATTTTATTCATCATAATTATTTAAGATTAATTTATGTTAGTTTTTGTGCTTAACTCATTCATATAATAAGAAATACTTCTTCTCGGGATATCTATCCGATAATCATTTTTAATAATTTTCTTTATTT
The DNA here is from genome assembly GCA_028718185.1 of Elusimicrobiota bacterium. Taxonomy (NCBI): domain Bacteria; kingdom Pseudomonadati; phylum Elusimicrobiota; species Elusimicrobiota bacterium. The sequence continues at coordinate 33,574 of JAQUMH010000014.1, read as the reverse complement.
TTTCAGCACTAATATTTGCTTTATTTTTGTTAATAATTGTTTTAATGAGTGATATTTTTATATCTTTCTTGTTTAAAAAGAAATTTTTTAAAGGAATTTCTTTGCCGGATCTAAATTCAATGCTTTTGTTCATTATACTACGGCAAATAATACTCGGGTTTACATTAATATGTTCAGCAAGTTCCCTTTGTGTCAATAATCTTCTTTTATCTAAATCACTTGAAAATAAAAATTCTTTTTGATGCAATATTACACTTTCTAATATTTTATATATAACCGTTTTTCTTATGTTGACCAATTCAAGTTTGCGAACAAATGATTTTATTTTTTTATTTTTTAGTATTTCAAGCTTTTCATAATCAATTTCATATTTTCCTCTTGCTAAGTTCGGCGAAAAAAAATTTATTGTAAAATCATCGTTACTGGTTCTCTCCACTAACGCAAGTTTGTTATATTTAATTTGTGATTTTATATCAAGTTTCGAAGGATTATAAAATTCGGAATGAATGGATATTTCATTTAGTAACTTGACGACGATGTTTATTTCATTAACGGATATTCCGCATTTTGTTGCCATTTCGTTGTTTGAAATATTATCTGTAGCGTACAGGAAGTACTTTTGAAAATTTGATAATCCTATTTTTTTGATTATTTGAATTGCCTTTTGTTTTGTTTCTAAAATTAATTCTACATCAGGAGATGTGTGGTCGGTAGAGAGGTTTTCGTTCAATTCTAAAAATTGTGAATAAAATCCCCCTCTGTGAAATTTTTTATATCTGACAATATTTTCATTTTTTAATTTTTCAAAAAAGGGATGTGCTTCCAGTTCATTTATGAGTTGATTAAATCTATTGTCAGATAGTTTTACCATATTAGTTAATCGCGTTCCTAATATCTGACAAATGCTTGTTCCTATTGCGGGATTCAGTTTTAATTGTTGTTTCATTTTGTATTATGTGGCTGTTGGAAAAACGATTAACAGCTACTGATTATATCTATCCCGATGTAACATCGGGATGGGAATTTTTAACAACGGTTACACAAGAACTATCTGCATAATCTGTCGTTTAATAGGTAACTAGAAATTGTTGGTTTTTAAGCAACCTCATTATATCAAAATAATATTATTTTTCAATAGGTTTAATAAATAATTAAAAATTGAAATATTTTTTAACTAAAATGATAATAGTTAATAAAGTACAAATATATGCAAAAATATCTCCATGTTTTGTATAAAAAGTTAATTTGCTGGAAAGTTGGATAGAATCAGTAAGTATTGTTTTAGTGAAAATATTTGTTTTTAATCTTACTCTACCGCAAGAATCTATGAATCCTGAAATACCTGTATTCGCCGCTCTTATAACTTCGCGCCTATTTTCAACCGCTCTGAAAATATTAATCGTAAAGTGCTGATACGGTGCAGATGTTTTAAGATACCATGCGTCATTTGTAATATTTACTATTATTTCAGCTCCATTTCTGATTGATTTTCTTGTTTCGTTTGGGAATATTGTTTCAAAACAGATGTTTACTCCAATCTTTCCGATTGCAGAATTAATAACGTTATATTCTTTACCTGGTGTAAATTCTCCTATTTCATTTATTGCTTTTACAAATTTGCCTATAATATGTCTTAGAGGAACATATTCTCCGAATGGTACGAGATGAATTTTAGAATATTCATCTATAATCTTACCGTCATTAGATATTAAAAAAGCTGAAGTATAATTTTCATTGTTTCTAAAAACGTTTGAACCAACTAAATGTTGGGTCCTTGTTTTTTTTGCAAGATTCTTAATCCAATTGGAAATATTTTTGTTATTTACCAAATCCTCCGGAATCGCTGATTCCGGCCAAATAATTAAGTTGGTTTTTGACGGACACAAGTTAGCCAGTTGTGAATACGTATCAAGTATCTCCTGTTCATATGTATTATCCCATTTTTTATACTGATCTATGTTGCCTTGCAAAATACTTATAATCGTTGATTTGTTCATTTGTTCATTCGTTGATTTGTTAAGTTTAAAAAAACCGAATAGTAAACTGATTAAAAAAAGAAAACAAGTTACAATTGTTGAAATATTCTTTAAAGAGCGTTCATTAATAATTTTTAAAATTGTTAAATTTGTAATAACAATAAGGAACGATATTCCATAGACCCCTGTGAATTCTGAAATCTGGATTATAGGAAGAAAGTTCCATTGTGTATAGCCTAAAAGTGCCCAAGGAAAGCCTGTGAAAAGATGTGTACGAATAAGTTCTAAAGAAACCCAGGTAAAGGCAGGAAGAAAAACAGGAAGTAGGGAGTGGGTAGTAGGAAGTAAGGAATATGAAAGGCAGAAAAGTCCAAAGTAAATTGCAAGATAAAAAGAAAGTAAAATAAGAACGGTTATGCTGACTATTATTGATTCGCCGGCGGCAGAAAATGTCGTAGCAAGCCAATATAAAATTCCACAATAAAAAATTAGACCGGTGAAAATTCCGTATAAAAATGATTTTAACGGTTTTTCATCTTGAATTGCAGCAAAAAGCGGTACAAGTGAAATCCAAGCAAGAAACCATAATGATGTTTTTGGGAATGATAAAATTAAAAGTATTGATGATAAAATACATAAAAGTATTTTTTTCATTATGGTTTAAATATTGAGGGAGTACACAACTTGTGCTTTGCGCGATTCACATATTTACTTATTTTTTTAGTATATTTTTTATTTTTTAATTGCCATTCTAATTCGTCATAGGTTGTTCCAATTTCACTCTCGTCAGTTTGCCCTGCCCATAACCCGGCAGTCGGCGGTTTTTTTATAATTTCTTCCGGTATATTTAATTCTTTAGCCAACCCTCTGACTTCCGATTTATAAAGGTTGCCTATCGGAAGTATATCTACTCCGCCATCGCCATATTTTGTAAAATAGCCGATTGAAAGCTCAGATTTGTTACCTGTGCCGGCAACAACATAATTTAATTTATTTGCAAAATAATACAATACAAGCATTCTTAGCCGGGGTTTTAAGTTGGCATTTGATAGCTTATTTCCTGTCGGCAATATTTTAATAAAATTATCAAATATTTTTGTAATATCAATCGTTTTAGAGTTAAGACCAAATTTTCTTATTACTTTCTTTGCGTCATTAATATCTGATTTCTGAGACTGACAAGGTAAAATAATACATAATAAATTGTTTTTTCCCACCGCTTTTTTACTTAAAACAGCGACAACAGAAGAATCAATTCCTCCTGAAAGTCCTAAAACAATTCCCTTCTGACCGGATTCTTTAACTTTCTTTTTTAACCATTTAACAATCTGATTTTCTAAAGATTTGTAGTTCATAAAATAAGCTCCTTTGTCGCAAGATTAAGAAATTACTTTTATCCAAAATTCACGAGTTCTTGGACCGTCAAATTCACAAAAGTATATTCCCTGCCACATGCCAAGCTGAAATTTTCCATTTTCAATAATTATTGTTACAGATGAACCCATTAATGATGCTTTTACATGAGCTGCAGAGTTTCCTTCTGAATGCTTATAATTAGCATCGTTTAACGGGATTTTTTTATCCAAAATCATCAAAATATCTTCCACTACATCGGGGTCAGCATTTTCATTAATTGTGATTCCGGCAGTTGTGTGCGGAACAAAGACAACGCAAGTACCATTGTTGGATTTTGATTCTAAAATATTCTTTTCAACAATAGATGTAATATTAATAAATTCAACATTTTTATTAGTAATTAATTTTATTTTATGAAACATGAATGTTTACTTCCCACAACATTTCTTGTATTTTTTACCGCTACCGCAAGGGCAAGGATCATTTCTTCCAATTTTTTTGAGAGTTTTTGGAATATCTGACTGTGGCTGTTGTGTTTGATTAAACTGGTTTTCTATTTTTGGTTTTTGTGTGCCAAGTGGAAGTGGTGCAGGTCTCGTTCTTGGCTGGGGCATTACCTGAACTCTAAAAATATATTCAACGCTTTCTTCTCGTATTCTGTCCATCATCATCATAAAAAGAGACAACGATTCTTTCTTATATTCAACTAAAGGATCTTTCTGCCCATACGCACGGAGTCCTACACCTTTACGCAGCTGGTCTAAATCATAAAGATGATTTTTCCAGGCATTATCAATCACCTGAAGCATGACTTGTTTTTCTATGTTTTCCATTATTTCTTTTGTAAATTCTGTTTCACGCTGATTGTAGATATTCTTTATTTTATCTATCAGTAATTCTTTGAATGATTCCTGGTTAAGTTTCTGTATTTCTTCACCGGAAAGTTTTAAATCAAGTCCAAAAGTTTTCTTTGCCCATATAAAAATTGTATCAATTTCCCATTTTTCAGGATATTCTTTTTTAGGACAGTAGATTTCAATTTTTTCATCAACAGTCTCATCTATCATATTCCAAATCTTTTCGGAAATATTATCACCTTCAAGTATAGAATTTCTCAGTGCATAAATTACTTCCCGCTGCTTGTTCATTACATTGTCGTACTCAAGTAAATTTTTTCGTATTTCAAAATTCATTTCCTCTACTTTTCGCTGTGCATTTTCTATAGCACGTGAAACAAGCGGATGCTCAATGACCTCACCCTCTTTCATACCGAGTCTTTCCATAATAGGTGCAATTCTATCTGAACCGAAAAGCCGCATTAGTTCATCTTCCAGCGATAAGAAAAACCTTGACGAGCCCATGTCTCCCTGCCTGCCTGACCTGCCTCTTAATTGATTGTCTATTCTTCTCGCATCATGTCTTTCACTTCCTATTATATGAAGTCCGCCAAGTTTTTTAACTTCTTCCTGTTCTGAAGGTTCTGAAGGAGTTCCGCCTAAAACAATATCGGTTCCTCTTCCCGCCATATTTGTTGCTACCGTCACTGCTTTTTTCCTTCCCGCCTGTGCTATAATTTGAGCTTCCTGTTCGTGAAATTTAGCATTTAGTAATTGATGCGGTACGCCTCGCTTCTTTAACATTGCCGAAAGTTTTTCGTTTTTTTCAATTGAGCGGGTGCCGACTAAAATAGGTCTTCCAATTTTATGGAGTTCTTCTATTTCCTGTAAAATTGCATCGTATTTTTCTTTTGCAGTTCGATAAATAACGTCCGGAAAATCACTGCGTATCATTGGTTGGTTCGTAGGTATTTCAACAACATCCAGCTTATATATATGCCAGAACTCATGTGCTTCAGTCATTGCTGTACCTGTCATACCTGATATCTTTTTGTAGAGTTTAAAAAAGTTTTGATAGGTTATAGTTGCAAGTGTCTGGTTCTCTTCGGCAATTCTTAAATTTTCCTTTGCCTCAACCGCCTGGTGAAGACCTTCAGACCAGCGGCGACCCGGCATAAGTCGTCCTGTAAATTCATCAACAATTAAAACCTCACCGTCTTTAACAACATAATCAATGTCCTTATTGAAAAGGTCGTGCGCTTTTAGTGCCTGGTTTATATGATGGACCCATTCTGACTGTACATCATCATAAAGGTTTTTTATACCCAGCATTTTCTCGCATTTTTGTACACCTTGCATTGTTAATGTGACCGTGTGATTTTTTTCATCTATAATAGCGTCATAACCGACAGCCAAATCAACTCCTTTGTATTTTGCATCTATCTCTTCTGCTTCAGTAATTTTTTTTCGTTTAAGGTGCGGAATTATTTTATTGATAATATAATATTTGTCAGTTGATTCTTCGGCAGGACCGGAAATTATCAAAGGAGTTCTTGCTTCGTCAATTAAAATTGAGTCGACTTCATCAACTATCGCATAATTTAATTCCCGCAAGACTCTTTCTTCTTTTGAACGTTTCATATTATCACGCAGATAATCGAAACCAAGTTCTGAATTTGTAACATATGTAATATCACATTGATACATCAATTTTCTCTCTTCATCTGAGGTATCATGCTGGATAAAGCCTACGGTTAACCCCAAAAATTCATGGATAGGACCCATCCAGTAACGGTCACGTTTTGCAAGATAATCATTAACAGTTACTATATGTACGCCATTCCCTGTCAGGGAATTTAAATATGCCGCAAGAGGAGCAATAAGTGTTTTTCCTTCACCGGTTTTCATTTCAGATATTTTACCCTGATGCAGGATCATTCCTCCGATGAGCTGGACATCAAAATGCCTTAAACCTATCGTGCGTTTTGAGGTTTCCCTTACAACTGCAAAAGCTTCCGGTAAAATATCTTCTATAGTTTCACCATCCGAAAGGCGTTTCTTTAATTCGGTAGTTTTCAACTTTAAACTATCATCTGATAGTTTTTTGATTTGTTCTTCCAAAAGATTAATTTGCTCTATTAAAGGTTGGAGTTTTTTGATGTCCCGTTCTGATTTTGTTCCAAACAGTTTTCTGAAAATGAAATTTATCATAAGGTATGCAATTAGAGATTGTTATTTATACTTCGGACAACACTCTCATTATATTCATCTGTTAAAAAAAGTCAATAAAAAAATCCTCAATTTGTAGCGGTTGCATTACTATGCAACTTTACTGAGGACTTTTTTTATATTGTTTTATCGCCTAAGTCAACCAAGTCAACTCCCCTAAGACTAAAAACAACAAAAGAAATTAAAAACCATTTGTATTTTAACATAATTTTATATTTTTATTTAGTAGAGGTTATAGTAAAAAAGTTTATTTTCTTGATAACTAATAACCAATAAATACTTGCCATCTTTCGTTAGAAAAATATGTGGAGATGTATTCGTATATGATGCATATGTCTCCCAAATTCTATCTTCTTGCGAATCAATAACAATGATATTATTAGTAGACGCAGTATCTGTCTTTGTTCCCACCACCACTATAAATCTTCCATCAGAAGATAATACTACATCTGTCCCCTGAATAGGATATTCTTTTATTACTATCTTATCTGGCAGAGAATAAATAATGGTTGTAGTATCAAGTAAAAGAGCGAATCTTTTTCCGTCTGCTGATACTGAACCAAAACCTTCTATAACTACATTTCCATTCTTATCATAAACTTTTCCATGATGAGAAAATTCAGGATGTATTACATCTTCATGAGGATAAGTTGAAATATAATTACCATCTTCAGAAAGTGATACAATTCCATCACATTGTGTTTTTTCAAACATAAGATTACCATATCTATTAAATAATCGTAAATCACCACCCACACCTCCATCAGATAACCCTATAAAGCTAGAATCTGGAGAAAAAGCTATATTAGCCCCCCCCCAATTTCATAAATGTATTCCCAAATTTGTTTTCCATTGGAATCTAAAAGAGTTAAGTTGCTTCCCTCTCCACCAGAAGGACCAACTGCTACCATACTTCCATCAGGAGACAAATACCCTGCTCCCACCATTTTTTTATTCCAGAGTTCTTTTCCTTTTCTGGTAGCATAATGTATTTTAATATCCCAACCTGATTTTTGCAAATCTATTCCTTTTTCCCAAATATAATCCTCTGTCCAATTAGTTTGATAAATAATTATACTTCCATTATCAGATATATCTACTCCACTTGGTGCCCTATCTACCCTAGGTCCCCATTGAAATCTTTTGTAACCATTTTTATCATAAAGTATTATTTGACTGTTAGAAACAAAAATAATATCTCCGCTTCCCTTTGCCATTTTGATATCATCAATTTTAAAGGGCAATTTTTTTTCCCATAACAACACAGGATTTATCGTTCCAATAGAACTTGCTAAACATACTTGCCATATACTAATCAGCATTACTGTTATCGTTGTCAACATTATTTTTTTCATTTGTTACATCTCCTTTTTAATCTGTGCTCGGTCGGTGTGATAGCTCCGGCTTCCGATTGATCATCCCGATTTTTATTTATAACTGAATATGTAATCGGGATTGTGTTCTCGGTCGGTGCAGTTGCTCCGACCTCCGAGCACTAACCCGATTTTTATTTATAATGGAATTTGTAATCGGGATCATGTGCCCACGCTTTGCGGGATCATTTTTTTGGTCTCCAGTAGGGGACTCAAAAAAATAGACTCAGCCGTTTCGGTAGAGCCGGCTTCCGCGCATAGAAAAAAAACCAACCTCGAATATATCGAGGTTGGTTTTTGCTTTTATATAATGTTCTTAGACTTTTTTCACATTAGTTGCTTTTGGACCTTTATCAGAATCCGTAACGTCAAATTCAACTGCATCGCCTTCTGCCAGTGTTTTAAAGCCATCACCGGAAATAGAAGAAAAGTGAACGAACACATCACCTGAACCATCATCTTTCGCCAAGAAGCCGTAACCCTTGGAGTCATTGAACCACTTTACTTTACCACGCATCTACTTTAGCCCTCCTTATTAAACAATCCGTGCAGCTTAACTACAGAACAACCACAAATTAACTACACATTTGCCACTTAATTATAATTATACAAATTTAATAATATTTGTCAAGTAAAAAATGTTATTATGAAAATTATTATTCCAAGGGTTAGGAAGAAGGCAGACATAAGTATTTTTATTAAAAATATCTTCTTTCTAAAAGCTGCTTCAAGTAAGTCAATATCTAAACCATAATAGAATAAGAAAAATATGATTATTAGAGGCAATACGAACAATAAACAGTATAGTAATAAATAGAGGATACCTTGTGTGTGGTAATTAGGAAGTTTTATAATATACATTATTGTGGGCAAATATATCTGACCGGTGCAAAACAATTCTAAAATAGTAATGGCAGCACCTATTAAAAATGCAATCGGTATTAAATATTTCAATGCAGCTAATTTTGTAATTACAGTATAAATTATCCAACGTAATTTATTGGGAAGTTTTAGTTTTATGGTATTATCATATATGTTAGTACCTTTCTTTATTGCTATTGCTTCCCTTAAATGCTGAAAAGAAACGAAGAGTACAAGTACTCCGATTAATAAATACATTATTTTTGAGATTATTAAAATTTGATTGATTTGCTGGAGGAATTTTAGTAACCCTAAGCCAATTAAAAAATAGGTTACAAATACACCGACAACAAAAGACATTCCTGTTAATAATATTTCGTATTTTTGCTTTTTTAAAACCATGTTCAAATATGTAATAAGAAATATGATTGTAGCAAATGCGCAGGGATTTACGCTGTCAATTAAACCTGCAGATACGATAGGAAGTAAACTTAATTTTGAGGTGACATCACTTTTTTTAACTTCACCTGAAGGAATGTCTATTTTCTTCGCCCCGCCAAGCTTTATATATTTTTCTATTAAAAAGGATAAATTCTTTTTAATTTCTTCTTTCCCGCCTATTATATCATTGCCGATGAAAAGTACAGGAATTTTATTTAATGTCTTACCCATCTTTTTTTCAAGAAGAACAAGTGAAGAATAGTTTTTGGGGTCGCTAACAGGATATTTGGTAAGTTCTATTTTTACATTATATTTTTTTTCATATAAAGGTATGGTATTTTTTTCTAATTCAATGCAAAAAAGACAACCAACGGAGTCAAATATTGTAATTGGAATTGTCAGGTTTTTGTTGGATACTAATTTACCCTTAACATCAATTGAGATGTATGGATTTTTAGAATCATTTGACTGAATAAATATTTTTTCATTTATGTTACTTGTATATCCTGCAGTATTAACTTTAACTTTAATATTAATATTTTGATTTTGTTTAAGGTTGTATTTTTCAGGAGTAACAGTTATACAATTACAAGAAGGGCGAACACCAATGTTTAAAATATTTTTTGATGTATTTTTTATGTTAAGCGTTTGTTCTATTATAATCCCTTCTTTGAAAGAACCTAAATCAATAATATTTTTATCAATTTCAATGGCTTGACAATATGAAAAGGTTAGAAAGAAAAAAGGAAAGAATAAAGCTCCCCACAGCAAGCTGCGGGGTATCAAATTGCCACCTCGCACAGTTTTGTCGTAGACAAAACTAGACGTGGGGGTTCTCCTTTTCTTTATTCCCGTCAAGTGAAACTTGACGGGGTATTTGGTGAAGGAGAATAAATAAAAGACTTTTTTTATCATTTAGCGTCCTATTCTATGAGGACCGCCAGTGGGTGTGTCAATTGCACCGACTGCACCGGCTGCGGTATTTTTATGCGATAAATGATATTCAGCAATTAAATTTTTCACTTCACTATCATCAGGAATTTCTTTAGTAAGTGGTGTGAGTTCATTTTCAAAGGATATGATTTTTTTTGATTCATCAAATTTTAATAAAAGTTTCCCCACATATTTACCATTATCTCCAGCTTGAACAATCAACGTGTTGCCGATTTTAGTAGGGTTTCCTAAAAGAGTCTGTGAATGCCCGCCAATAATTACATCAATATTTCTGAACTTTTCCGCAAGCGTTCTGTCAACGTCATATCCTGCGTGAGAAATTAAAATTAAAAGGTCACAGTCCTTTTTATCCTGAGTTAGAACATCATCTACTGTTAAAATCTTTAGATTTTTAAGAATAGTTTCCGGGTAGAGACCAAATATATCCGGATAAATAATTGATATTATTTTAATTTTTAAGTTTTGTTTTTCAATTATCTTATCGTGAGGTGTAATAAACCTGCAAATATCTCCTTCACAATAATTTATATTTGAAGCAAGAAACGGGACTTTATACTTGTCGATGGTTTTTATAAAATCGGCATACGAGAATTCTATGTCTCCAATGCCAACAGCGTCATAATTTAATATCTCATAAATCTTTAAAATACCGGCAACAGAATTAGAAGAAGGATAATAGGAAAACAAATCACCTGAATCTAAAAGCAAATTGTTGGGATATTTCGCCCGTTGTTGTTTAAGTAAAGTTGCCCTTCTTGAAAGTCCGCCAAATGGATTACGCGGACAGTCACAAGATTCAACCTGACCGTTAAGTGAGTTAGTAAAGAATATTGCAAGTTCTTTCGGTCTATTGAGACTTTCTTTTTCAACAGCAAGTATTTTTTCTTCCAATATTGTTTCAATATTTTCATCATAACCGTCTTTAATGTATTTTACAATGCCACTGGAAGAAAGCATAATAAGTTTCGGAATGCTTGCTTTCCCTGCTTTTAGGACACCGTAATTTTCTCCTGTAATTTTTGCATCAGGGTCCAACATAATAGGAAGCGTTATATTATTGTTTTTTACAAATTCTGCTATCTTTTCTTTACTTAAGTTGTCAATGTTTATAAGATATATTGTAGCATCGGTTTTTTTTTGAAGATTTTGCAGGTGCGGTATTTCTTTCAAGCAAGGCTGACACCAGGTAGCAAAAAAAGAAATAATCACAGGTTTATCGCTTAAAAGAATGGTATTGAGTGAATTTTTACTGTCATTTAAATCTGATAAAATAAATCCCGATGCCTTGTCTCCAATAACAGGTCTTGCTGATGTAATACTAGTAAATAAAAAACACAAAACAAAAAGGCAAATATATTTTTTCATGATAATACCCCCTATCCAACATTGTTTTTATTCTGCAAGTTTTTGCGCTAATGTGTTGCATGCAGTTTTCAGTTCTTTTGCGGACATGGCTTCCTGGTCGTACGATGCAACAATTTTCCCTGTTTCAACTTCAACTAAATTTACTGTTATGTAATAAGTATCCATGAGTTTTGACAAGCTGCCGACTATCATCTGTTTTACATTTAACATTTTTCCGATTTGAACCGCACACTCTGAAGTAGTACAACCCGACTGTTGAAATGCCGCTTCGGCTAATATCTTATCCATGTTAGCTTTTTCTACAACATTATATACACCGGTATTAACCAGTTCGGTTCTTAAGAAATCCGCAACGATTGAGCCGTCCGCTTGGGAGACATTCTTTCCCCCAAAATCTGCTACAGCAATGTTGATAATCTCACCAGGTTTTCTTTCGGGTTTTGCTAACCTTACTTTTGTCGTAGAAGTTTCACCTTCAATTTTTCCAAATTTACACGATAAAGCTAACCGCAGAACTTCTATACCTTTTACATTTTGAATCGGCACTGAATAACTGGTATCTATTCCGAGTGCTTTATATTTTATTCCGATACCACCGGTCCAAACCGGGAATGCAGTGTCCTTAGTACCACCTAAACTATTCTTGAATCCCGTCCTTAAAGCAAGAGTTTTTTTAAAGATATTAAATTCGGTTCCTAAACCTAATATCTGTCCCCAATCAGTTTCTGTAACTTTTTCTATTGATGCTAAAAATGTTAAAGATTTATCTTCAAGCAGAGTATATGCCAAGCCTGCCCTGACTATCTGAGGTTGTGATTCGAGTTCTGTAGAAGTTACAACCCCGCCCTTATAGGCTTTCCTGTTTCCAATATTAGAAGCAGAAAGTCCTATACCTAATCTATCACCTTTATACATAAGACCTACATTCGCATTGAAGAATCCACATACTAGATTATCTATTTTTAAATTAGTAGCACCAGTACCAATACCAAAAGCAAATTTTTCAAAAAGCCTGTAACCGGCTAATATATTAAAATTATTACTTGTATCGGATATTGTCGCTCCAGTTCGTCCACTGGAAGTATAAATATCCACTTTAGTTTGTTGCTGGATTACTCTGAAACCTAAACTATATTTTTTATGCGGGTAAAAACCGGATATAAATGAATTGGTTATTTCAGCAGGAAGTCTGGTAAAAACGAACCCGACTTCCGGATTTTTTAAAAAAGCAGATGCAGCAGGATTCCAGTAAGCTGAAGTATAATCAAAACAGTTAGCGACTACCGCCCCGCCAAGCGATTCAGCCCGCGGTCCTTGTCCAACCATTAAAAACTGTGCGGTAGGAATATCACCGGCAGCAGCGAGAAGATTAGAATTGTTAAGCAAATTGAAAACTATTAAAAAGACTGCCATGGAAATAAAACAATGTCTTGATAATTTCATTAATTCCCCCTTAATTACTTAATAATTATTATTTTGAATATTTTTGGTTTACTATTGGAATCATCTGAAGCATGAACGATGTATGTTCCGGTTGCAATTTTGTTACCGTTATTATCCTTTCCATCCCAGGGAGCAAGGGAACCGTTGCTATCGGCTAAAAGATCTTTTACTGTAACTCCGGAAGTTGTCAATATCTTTACCTTAGCACTTCCTGTTAAATTAACAAATTTTATAGTATCACCTCTTGTCAGATTTGCCGGAACCGGATAGCAATATGCACTATTTATCAAATTGGTATTGCCACTCGGACCTATTAAACCTCTTTCCTGAAGAGAACCTTTTACAATACCTGACTGATAACTGTTTGTTCCAAATCCTCCGATTAAATATACTTCATTTTTTACTACTCCTACACCAAAACCGCTTTTTTGAAATGCAGGATTTACATTTGTTTTTGTTGTCCAGTGTCCTGTTGAAGAATCGAATTCCTCTACAGAAGCGGATTCACCTACTACATATATCTTGTTATTTAGCACAAAGGCAGAATGTTCACGTCTTGCAGTAAATACAGCCTCAGCTCTTGCCCATACATTAGTTGACGGGTTATATCTTTCAACCATAGTGGTACTAACCTGTTCAGCATTACCATTAATACCACCACCACCAATTGCATATATTTCATTGTTTAAAACAGCGAGTGCAGCACCATACCTTGCTACACCCATTGAAGATTTTGTTATCCATGCATTTGTTTGAGGATCATATTCTTCTACACTATTCAGAGGAATAAAATTACTAGCGTTTGTACCTCCGATTACGTATATTTTATTATCCACAACTGCTGCTGAGCATCTATTCCTTGAAGTAGGCATAGGTGCTCTTACTGTCCATGTATTTCCAGCAATATTATATTCATACACAGTATTGTAATAACCACCGCCACCACCGCCGATTACATATATTTTATTGTTTACTACTGCGACCGCTGCCCAATCTCTTGGCTGAGGAAGACTTGGTCTTGTGACTATATTGCCGGATGAAGGATCATATTCCTCTACACTTTGAAAGGTACCGCTGTTATTGTTACCGCCGATAATATAGATTTTATTATTTACTGTTGCAGCAACTAATCCAACTCTTGCCGGAGAAATAGTTGTTACTCTTTGTTCCCAGGAAAAATCTAATAAAGAATTGTCATTGTAAAGTGAAATATTTAATGGTGTAGCTTGATTTGCGGTAACCGTTACGCCAATTGCGGTTTGAGAAAGGTAATTTGCATGACCAATGTGCAAGTCATAAACCCCTTCATTCACCATTATTGAATAAACTCCGGAACCATCACTACCCCCGCGGGTTATTTCAGCTGTTCCATTATATACAACGATTATGTCATTCCCCGGTATACCTGCATTGTTATCATGCCTGAGAATTGTTCCTGAAATCGTTCCGGTTATAGCATCTGCATTATTAGAAAAAATAGAAAGAGCAACAATTAAAGAAAATAAAGAAAATAACAATTTATCTATCAATTTACTTCTTATCATAAAACCTCCAATTTATATTTAAAAATAACAATTTAATATTATACAACATGTTATCTTTTTGTCAAGGATGTTTCTAATATTTATTTTTATTTCAAATATCTTTCCTTTATCAATAAATTATATTTTTTTTTAATATTTCCAGAATATCCGCCAATCTTACCATCTTTGCAGATTACTCTATGACATGGAACTATTGGGGCAAAAGGGTTTTTAGAAAGTGCATTTCCAACTGCACGGGCTGAATCAGGACTGCCAATTCTTCTTGCGAGTTCAGAATATGAAATAGTCTGACCTTTGGGGATTTTGAGGCATTCCAACCAAACCTTTTTATGAAATTCAGGGTAATCAGATTCTTCGATACTTCGGCAAAGCTTTGCTTTGCGGTTACATTGAATTTTAGGCATTGGATTTTGGATTATTTCTCAATTCTTTGATATCTTTTATCTTTGGGGTAGTTAGATATATTAATTTCCTCATTTTCATCAACAAAATACCACATTTGTTTGTCTGACTTATGCTTTTGGTAGTTTTGCAGAACTGTACGAACATAATTTTCTGTTTCTTTATAGGGTGGAATTTTTCTCCCATATTTTTCTACTGCATTAGGTCCTGCATTATATCCGGCAAGTGCAAGTTTAGAGTCACCAAATGTTTTAAACAAATATCTAAGATATCTTGTTCCACCGGCGATATTTTCTTCAACATCATTAGGGTCGATTCTTAAGCCTTTTGCCGTCTCCGGCATAATTTGCATTAATCCAACAGCACCTTTGTATGAAGTGTCGTTTGGATTAAAATTAGATTCAGTCTCAAGCACTGCTTTTACAAATGCAGGGTCAAGGTTGTATTTATCAGCATAAATATAAATAAGAGTATCATATTCATAATTCTTTTCTTTTTCTTCTTTTATTTTTTTTGTGTTTCTCATTTTTTGAATAAAACTATTACCTACTTTGCTTTTAATGGATTTTGCTGCAAATTTTACTGATTGTATTTCATCTTCTGAAAATACAATAGAACATTTATTTGTTTCAACTACACAATCACCGTCTTCAGTATAAACAATATCTCCTGTAACAACATTTCCGTTAAGTAATAGCATGGTTCCTTTTCGGGCAAATAAAATTTGCGGCGACAGAATCAGGATACTGCAAAAACAAACCAAGAATAATATTCGCCTAAAGACTTTTGGCTGAATTAGGGTTAACCAAAGAATAACGATTCCAAATATAGGTAAATAATAGAAAACTATGGTCATATCAGGAAAGTAATTTCTGAGCAAGCATATTGTAAAAGAAGTATTTGAAGTGTTTATAATAGAATAAATAAGAAAAATAAATAAAAGTTTGCCCCACTTCTTTTCATTAATAAATGTATTAATTAAAAAAAACATCGGAGCAAGCGTCCATATAAACCAATGAATCTGAGAAAATTTACTTAATAAAATTGATAATAGTATAAATATATAAAATACTTTTTGAAATTGGTTTTCTTTCCAAGTATACAATATGCTTATAAAGACCAGTAATATCATTGTTAGATAATTTAAAGTATGTGACAACAGGTTGTTGGTAAATATTTTATTAAAAAAAGCAGTTATTGAAATCCAGTTTGGATATGTATCCCATTTTGTATAAGACCACAAATACCAAATATGTTTGAAATAGTTGAGATTAGTTTGTATTCCAAAAACAACAAAGGATATAATGAACCATAAAACAAGCGAAATAATCATAGAATAAAATATTTTCTTTCTTTTAGTCACCAAACCATAAATAATAAATATTATAGGAAATATTTTCATAAGTACAGGTATTGAAAGCAGGAATCCTGCTGCATAATCATTATTTTTTTGTATAAGTACTAAAGATAAGGTATAAATAAAAAATATTAAAATTGAAGCTTGACCGAGAAAAAGGCCGAATTTTACCGGATAGAAAAATATTGTTAATAAAAGAAAAATCAACAACATGTATAATTTATTGCCGGTGTTGGATTTCCATACAATATAGATACCGGTAAAAATAAAAATAATGTTTAACCAATACCATGTAATTCCTGCTATTTCATTAGAAAGATATGAGAATGGAAGAAATAGTAAAAGCGAAGGAGGCGCGTAGTTAAATTCTGCTGTTTGAAATTCTTTTAATGAAGAATAAGAGATATTTTTATTTTGGATGAAATTTTTGGCAGCAGAATAATAAACATTAAAATCAGCCCCTGAATATCCGGTTGTTAATCCGAGATATAATGCAAAAAATAAAATAATAATATATTCTTTTTTCATAAGTGAACACGAATTATCACGAATTTCACAACACATCACGAATTTGTTGCGAATATTAGTGTTTAATTCGAGATATTTGCTTTTATTCGGGTGTATTCGTGAGTATTAAACTGATTGTTTTCTTAAATATTTATGGTACGATATTGCAAATCTATGGGCTTCATCCCTGACATATTTTATCAGATTTAATGCTAAGGAATTTTTTGATAGAATTACGGGTTTTGAATTTCCAATGAAATATAATTCTTCATTCTTCTTTGCAATAGCAACAACTTTGGGCATTTGATTATCAGTAAAGTATTTACTTAGAACTGAAACAGCAGCAGTGAGTTGTCCTTTACCGCCATCTATAACAATTAGGTCAGGTAATAAAGTATTTTTTGCAAGAGAACCGCCATAACGGCGGTTAATGATTTCACCCAGCATTTCAAAATCATTAATTTGCTTAACAGTTTTTATTTTAAATCTTCGATAGTCCATTTTTTTAGGAACGCCGTTTTCAAAAACAACCATTGAGCCAACAGCAGTTTTTCCCGAGATATTGGATATGTCAAAACCTTCAATTCTATTTATGTTTTTATTTAGAAATGCAGATAAATCCTGCAAATAAGAAGGCATGTCAATATTTAATAAAACGTCATCAATGGTAATTTCCTTAAAATTCACTTTCTCAAGCGTGTTTTTTATTGCAAAAATAGTATTTCTCAATTTTGCTGCTTTTTCATATTCAAGATTATTTTTTGCCGCAGTCATTTCTTTTTCAAGAGTTTTTAATAGAAGTTTATTTTTTCCGGACAAAAACATTTTTACTTTAGTTATAATATTTAAATATTCCTTTTCAGTAATTTTCCCTATACAAGGTGCAGGGCATTTTTTCATAAAATAGTAAAGGCATTCATTTTTTCTTTTATCAAGATTATATCTGCAAGGTCTTACACCGAAGATTTTATAGATTAATTTCAATGTACTTTTCATTTCAGTTGCTTCCGGATATGGGCCAAAATATTTACCTCCATTTATTTTTTTTGTACGTACTATTTCCAAAGAAGGATACTTTTCTTTTGTTATATTAAGATACGGATACCGTTTATCATCTTTCCATATTATATTGTATTTCGGCTGGAATCGTTTTATAAATGCTTCTTCTAAAATCAATGCTTCTTTCGCGTTTTTAGTTAAAATATATTCTATGTTTTTAACAGCTTTTATAAGTATGGAATTTTTTAAATTGATTTCTCTGTTGGAGAAATAAGATTTGACCCGGTTTTTTAAAGAAGTTGCTTTACCAACATAAATTATCTTATTCGAGTTATCCCGCATTATGTAAATACCGGAATGTTTGGGCAGGTTATCTATATTAGGATTTACTAAATCATTATTCATTTTATTCATCTAAAATTGGTTCTTCCCGTTTAATAATTGACAGTATGACATAATTTTAATATTTTTGTTAAAGTGTATAAATAATAATTTCTATAATAATTGTACCGAACACCTTAAGAATGAGGGTACTAAATAAGTAAGTAAACAATGAGTAGCAGGATATATCCATTATTAAAGTCGCTAAACATATTAGGAATTCATAATGCTGTATAGAAAGCATCAGCGGACATTCCGGCGCCGAAAATCCAACCAACCAGCATATCCCGGATGTAACCGGGTATCCTGGAAAACATTGTTCCCGTAGAAACATAACTAATATATTTCGCTACTTTTGATTCTTTGTTAACTTCTTTTAAATTTTTACTTGACATTTTATTATATTTTTATACAATGAGATTGCCACGGGACTTTGTCCCTCGCAATAACAGCAGTGTTGTTCAGGAGATGCTGATTTTCAGCAGACCTTATCTAAGTTTTGGAGGAAAAATATATGAAACTAAAAACAGGCAGACACACATCAGCATTAAAAGAGGCCCGGAAAAATCAAAAAAGACGATTAGACAACAGGTCAGTAAAATCACAAATCAGAACAATGACTAAAAAGTTTACTGTGGCTTTGGCAGCGAAAAATATAAATGGTGCTGCAGAACTTTTAAAATCTTTATCAAGCATTCTTGATAAAGCTTCAAAAAAAAATATCATCCATAAGAAGACAGCTTCCAGGAAGATATCACGTCTTTCCCAACGGTTTGCAAAGATAAAAAAGTAATTTTTCAATTTGTATTTTACTGTTATCGCCTGATTTCATTTTCAATTCAGTGTCAAGTATTTTCTGTAAATATTTTGTTAAATCGGAGCCGGACAAAAGCCTCGCATCTCTTAAAAAATCATTCTGGTAAAATCTGACTCCTGCCTTAAAAGCTGCATCTTTTTCACTCATGCCTGCATTCACGTCATCATAAAACCTAAGATATTTTATATATCTGTCGGTTATCGCCGACATTACAGCAAACTCGTTTTCATTGTTATCAAACAAATTTATCAGAATACTCATCGCCTGATCAATTTCTTTCTTTGCTAATATGGGCAGTAATTCAAATGTCGTATTTTCTTTGTAGTGACCGCAGCAAATATTCACATCTTCAATAGTAACTTCTGTGTTTTGGTCAATATATAAAACCAATTTATCAATTTCCTGTTTTATATCAGCAAGATTTATACCGGTGATTGCGAGTATTTTTTCTGCTGACGGGTATGAAATATTTTTTTTGAACGCTCTGAATTCGCCTATTATCCATTGACAAATAGCAGGCTCGAATAAATGATAAAAATTTATTGTCGGGTATAGATTTTCAATCTTGCTGAAAATATTTCTTTTTGGAAGTTTATCACCTCCAACCAAAATCAAGCATGTTGTTTTTGAAGGATTATCAATATAATTTTCAAGAAAATCATCCTGCGATGCTGAAAGTTTATTAATATTTTTAATAATTACCAGTTTTTTATCAGACATGAAAGGATATGAATTTGCTGTTTGTAATATTGATTCTATGGAAACACCGGCAGATTCTTTATCCGGCAAATGAAAGATACTATAATTAAATTCTTTTATTGAAGGTTCAATGATAAGTTTTTCAATATGAGTTATTATTTCATTTTTTAAATAATTTTCATATCCATAAAACAAATATACCGGTGACAATTCGTTTTTTTTCAATGATTTAAGTTTTGTTTTAAAATCCTGATATTTTATAATCATATGATTTATAATAAATATTTTTTATATTTCTGCGTTAATCTTCATATAATCCCCATGTATCCGCTTCTATTGTTAGAAACAGAACAAAGTAGAAATTCACGCTAAAATATGCTAAAAAGTCGAACAACTAATAAACGTATTAATTATTCTGCTGGTGGAGGGACTTTTTTATCACTAATACCAGTCACTGAACCGAAACCTTTTATTGTCCTTTTTATGATATCTCTGGATAATTTTTCCCATATTATTTCTCTTGCTTCTTCTTCTGTTATTCCTCCGATATTCGGTGATATAAAAAACCTGTAGTTACCTTCAATATTATTTTCCTGCCATACTATTTCATTTTTCGTTTTGTCAATTAAAGAAATATTGAGCAATATTCTAAGTTTATATTCCTTAACAACGTGATTCTCATCATATGTCAATGGTTCCATAATATATCTTGTAATTTCACCGCGTAGAATTCCATCGGCTTCTGTTAGGTTTGATAAAGCAAGGCGTCCGTCACGCATGAACTCATTTGTAACTGCCGTTGTTAATTTATCTTCGATACCAAAAAAAACAGTTGAATTCTTGAATGTCTCAATTGTTACTTTCTTTATATTTTGGGGTAAACTCTGCGGTGCAGGTTTATACGGCGAAGAACAACCCAAAAGAATAAAGAAATAAGAAATAAGAAATAAGAAATAAACATTCTTTTTCCATTTCAGTCCCTGCTTCCCACTTTTCACTTCCAACATCCCACTTTTTCTCATCTTAACCTCCTATTAATATATTTAATATTTTCTTCGGCACATAAATGGTTTTTATGATTTGCCTATCAGAAATATATTTTTTGATTTTTTCATTTGATTTGGCGATTTCTATTATTTCCTTTTCGGAGGTTTCAGTTGTAACATTTACTTGTCCGCGTAGTTTTCCGTTTACCTGAACTGCGATAGTGACTTCTTTTTGCTGTAGTTTATCATCGTTCCAATCAGGCCAAGGTTCATTAAATATAGAGTTTTTAGACATGAGAATAGACCAGAGTTCTTCAGCAATGTGAGGAGCAAAAGGAGCAATCAATTTTATGAAGTTAATAGCTACTATTTCCGGGATTTCTTCGTAATTCTCAAGTTCATTTAAAAATATCATCATCTGAGAAATAGCAGTATTGAAAGATGAAATTGATTCAATGTCAGCAGATACTTTCTGTATGCTTTTATGCATAAGTCTTTCGAGCTTGTCATCAATAACAGATGATTTTACAATTTTTGTCTGTGTAAATAATGTAAAAATCCTTTCTAAAAATCTGCGCATTCCTTTTATTGAATTTGTATTCCATGGTTTTGAAACTTCAAGAGGACCCATAAACATCTCATAAATTCTAAATGTGTCTGCACCAAATTCTGAAACAATATCATCAGGATTTACTACATTACCTCTTGATTTTGACATTTTCTGGTTATCTTCACCGAGTATTAATCCCTGATTTCTAAGCTTAATAAATGGTTCGGTCGTTGAGACACATCCAATATCATAGAGAAATTTATGCCAAAACCGTGCATATAACAAGTGTAAAACTGCATGTTCTTTACCGCCAACGTAAATATCTACCGGTAACCAGTATTTTTGTTTTTCCATAGCACAAAGACTTGTTTTGTTTTTAGGGTCGATATAACGCAAATAATACCAGCAACTACCGGCCCAATTAGGCATTGTATTGGTTTCTCTCAGTGCGGGACCGCCACATTTAGGGCAGGTTGTTTTTACCCATTCTTTTGCATTTGCCAGCGGGGATTCTCCTGTTTCAGTAGGTGAAAATGACGTTACTTCAGGTAGTTTTAGGGGAAGGTCACTTTCCGGTATCGGAACATGACCGCAATTTTTGCATTCAACTATAGGAATCGGTTCTCCCCAGTATCGCTGGCGGGAAAAAATCCAATCACGTAGTTTATATGTTATACCAAGTTTGCCGATTTTGTTTTCCTCGAAATATTTAATAATTTCACGTATGAATTCACCTGTAGTTAGACCGTCATACTTTCCGGAATTAACAGCAAACCCTTCTTCAATAAAAGCTTCATTTGATTTTTCAAAAATGACTCCTTTTTGCGGTGATACTACCTGAACAATATCAAGATTATATTTTTGAGCAAACTCTAAGTCTCTCTGGTCATGTCCGGGAACAGCCATTATAGCTCCGGTACCGTAAGATATTAATATATAGTCAGATATCCAGATTGGAATTTTCTTCTTTGTTAAAGGATGAATTACGTAAGAACCGGTAAATGCTCCGGTTTTATCTTTAATTAAAGATGTTCTTTCAAGTTCTGATTTTGTTGAAGTGTAGTGCTTATAGTTTTCAATTTCTTTTTTTTGCTTGCTTGTAGTTATTTTATCTACGAGCGGATGTTCCGGCGCCAACACCATATATGTAACACCATAAATTGTATCGGGTCTTGTCGTAAAAACTTCAATTCTATCGTTAAAGTTTTCAATATCAAAATTTATATATGCACCTTCACTTTTGCCTATCCAGTTTTGCTGCATAGTTTTAATATCTTCAGGCCAGTCAAGCAATTCAAGGTCGGAAAGCAACCGTTCCGCATAAACTGTAATTTTAAGGAGCCATTGTGGAAGGTTTTTACGGATAACTACAGTACCGCACCGTTCACACTTTCCTTCTTTAACTTCTTCGTTTGCAATTCCGGTTAAGCAAGAAGGACAGAAATTTATAGGTGCTTCTTTTTTATAGGCAAGCCCTTTTTCAAAAAGTTTTAAAAAAATCCACTGAGTCCATTTATAATAGTCAGGATCGGTTGTGTTGATTTCCCTTGACCAGTCATAAGCTAATCCCAGCGATTTTATTTGTTTCTTAAAAACCCCAATATTTTTAGCAGTTGTAATTGCAGGGTGAGTTTTTGTTTTTATAGCGTAATTTTCAGCAGGAAGGCCAAATGCATCCCAACCCATGGGATTTAGTATATTGTATCCTTTCATTTTATAATAATGAGTTAATATATCGGTTGCAATATATCCTTCAGGGTGTCCTACGTGTAGCCCTTCTCCGGATGGATACGGGAACATATCAAGTATGTAAAGTCGTTTGTCTTCCGGGAAATTGTTATCTTCTGTAACTTCAAAAGTGTGGTGTTCATCCCAGTATTTTTGCCATTTTTTTTCTATATTTTTGAAATCATAAGACATATAATTTTATAAACCTAAATCCATAATATTAAACTCTAAACAAACCCAAGTTTTCATTATATAAAAAATTATAAAAAATGCAATAAAAAAACGTGTCCTGTATGTATATCAGGACACATTTTTTGGTTTTCTGAAATTGGATTTCTGACTGCATCAATTTCAATTTAAATCGAAACCTTAAAACAAGCAGAGCAAGCTCTGCGACTACAGTAAATTCTTTTATCTTTAGTTTGATTACTATTTTCCTGCAACAGCGTCATATTCTGCTTTAATTTCTTCAGCAGTCAAAGCTTTATTGTATATTTTGACTTCGTCAATCATACCATCGAAGAAATATGGCGGATTAGTTGCAGAACTTGCGCCTATTCCCAAATTTTCGGTTCCTGATAAAATTGTAGTAGTTGTTACTGTTTTTGAACCAAGCAAAGCTCCATTGTAATAAGTGTCAATCTTTCCGGCTAAAAATGTAACAGTTACCATTTGCCATGTGTTTGCTACAACTTTAGAGGCAGATGTTGAATTTCCGTTAATTGTTCCATCGCTTACAGTACAAACAATTTGTCCGCCAGTTGCTTTATCGGTAGTAAGTGATAGAAAATACCCGTAGAGGTAACCACCCATACGTCTTTTACCTACAATTGCACTAACATTAGAAAAACTTGCAGGATTAACCCACGCTGATATCGTAAATGCATTGGTTATATTCAAATTTGCACAAGGACCGCAGTTTACATAATTCTTACTCGCCCTGTCGAATAATAAAGCGGAGTTTACCTTTCCTTTTACCCATTTACATCCTATAATCGTTCCCTTATTTCCGTTAGCAGAAGAATCATTTGCAATGTTTTCAGCTCCTTCGTCAAATTTCCAGTATCCAACAAGTCCATCAGCCGAAACAACTGCGCTTTTTTTAGTAGATTGTGTAATTGTTTTTTTCTTGGGAATTTTCCTTGGTACGCTCCAACCTTCAGTGATACAAATACTTGATAAAAACAATGCTGACACTAATAACAAATTAAATCTTTTCATTGCTTATTTCCTCCATAGTTTTATTTTAAATAACATTCCGAAAAAAAAATCATCACCTCCATTTTAAGTTCTTGACACCGGACTTTAAGCTGCCATTACGGAAGCAAAGCAAGCTTTGCGACTACAACTTCGGGTTACGGGCTGCCTTTGTCTTTTACTTCCTTATCTTTTATTTGAAAGTTTTAAAATAGCTTCAGCGACCGTTTTCTTTGCTAGATATATATCAGAAGGAGTTGTTGAATATTCTGTCATACTTTTAGCAACCATATCCATACTTTTAGCAAGTGCTACTTCTCCTTCTTTTGCCAGTTGTGCATTACCTTCCTTCTTTTGCTTTTCAATCAATTTGCCTAACATATATAGATAACAATAATCTTCTCTGCCATCCCGCAGGACTTCTTCACGCATTGAACCCAAAAATGGATTATTTTTATCAAGTACGGGATTTGGATGAATATAATTTCTATTGCTTTTCATAACACTTGCAGGAAATGTCTCTTCCGGAGTTTTCCAATAAATATTCGGTGCATTATAATCAAGTCCCCTGAAACCGTAATCATAATTCCAAATAGTGAAAAAATCAATATTATATTTGTAAGCAAGCCAAAAGATATTTCTCTGTTCTATCAAAAGATGATACATCATGTAACCGGGGGCAATCGTGTTGGCGCCCCAATACCAACCTATCCTATCGCCAGCTTTTTTACGTTCTAATAAAAAACTGACATTATCATCACTTTCCCAAAGACCCATATGAGCAACCCATATACCGGTATAACCTATCATCTGATTAAAAACACCTTTAGCACGACCGGTAAAATCCGACAGCCAATTTGTAAATCCTGCATCTTTTATTTCTTGTTGCGATTTCTGCCACTTATCAAGAATACCGGGTTTTAGAAAATCAGGTTCATCCCAAGTATATAAAATAAAATTATCTAACCAACCTTTTTCTTTCAGGTGTTTATATAATTTTTTAAGTATTGCCTGGCGTTCCGGTCCCATGCGTTCATCATTGTTCTTGACTCGAAGCGGTCCATCAGGATAAAAATACCGCATATCTATGAAAATCCAGAATTTGTTCATACCAAGTTGAATAAGTTCTTCTGTCTGTTTATCAAAGGTATCATAAGAACCCTCAGGTGACGGACTCCACGTAAAATATGAATTCCCTCGGTGAAGCTTGACCATGTGTTTTGCCAGCATCTTTTTATATTCAAAATCAGGTATTCCTGTTGCTTTAGCAGCAGAGCCGCTATCTGACCATGGAACAAGACCTAAAGGACATTCTTTCAACAGAACAAAATCCCAAACTTTTAAAGAAACATTTACTTCTGTTCGTTTGCCGTTTTTTGGAATGATAGAAACTGTGCCGGTATATGTGCCTGCTACTGCATCTTTCGGAACATAAAAAGTAAGCCAGACTATATTGTTCTTACCGGGATGCGCATCAAATACTCTGTCTAATCTTAATGGGTCAGGACGAAAACCGATAACATCTTCCATCTGTTTAAGATGCCTTGCAGCAAGGAACTTCTGTCTTTGTTCTTCGTACCATTTATTGTTTTCTTTTGCTTTAAGCATTCCATATTCTGAATCTACATTTACCCAAGCCGCAGGATGATACTCTATGTTATCCTTACTTATTTTAAAAACATCACCTTCGTCGTTACCAGGTAGTGCATAAGTAAGGTCGCTAAATTCTATTTTGATACCTTTCAAATCTTCTTTACCTTTTGGTATAATGACTATCTGTGCAGGTTCATATTCGTCTTTAGCTAATGATAGCTCTATTGTTTTAGTTTTACCGGTAAATTCTTTGTCCCGGAATACACTTAGCATTGAACTTTCTGTAAAAGCATCGTAAGATATTTCTGCAAAAGAAACACTTTCAAAAAAACCAGTAACTAAAATTACCGGCAATACTACACTTAAAAGCTTTTTACAGTTCATAATCAATTCTCCTTTTTCATTTTTTCTTATTTGCGAATTGACATACAGAATTTGCGATATAGTGATGGTGTTGTATCGGTAAGACGTTTAAAATTACGATTAAAGCTAAATAGATTTGAAAAACCTACTTCAGATGCAATAGCAACTATATGTTTATTATTATCTGTCTCTAAAATACGTTTTGCTTCCAGCACTCTCCTGTTAGCGATAGATGACTTGAAACTTAATCCGGTAAATTTCTTAAACAAATGGCTTATATGATAAGAAGAATATTTAACTTGTTTTGATATGCCGGAAAGCGTGATATGTTCTTTAAAATGTTTGTCTATATAATCTAATACTTTATCAATTATAGGATTGTGTTCTTCAATAAAACCAATGTTTTTTTTCTTTTTAGACATGCTTCTTTTCAGTTGTATTAAAAATGCTACAAGTAAAGCTTTTATAGCTTCATGATTATTATCACCTTTCTTTTTCCACTCTGTTTCAATCATATGTAAAATTAACTCTATATCATTTGCTTCTTTTTCGTTAAGAAACAACTGGTGTGGAAAGTTTTTATGGCAATTAATAATACTTTTTATAAGAGGTCGCATCCAAGTATATTTATCTAATAAAAATTTGGAAAAAACCAAAAGGGTTATATTTATTTGAGGTATTTTATTCCCCTTCTTTAGATAGGTATGAACATCATGTTCGTGTATAATGAATAATGATTTGGGTTTGGTGGCATATTGTCTGTCTTTGATATAAAGAAATCCTTTGCCGGAACGGACATAATGGAATTCCAGAACAAAAGGATGAACATGGTGTTTTCTGTTCAGTATCTTATTTGTATTAATAAGAAAAGGAAAATTTTTATCAGGGAAAGGGAAAGAATATTTATTTACTTTCATTTGTTAGTAACAACTGAAATATGAGTTTATAGAATAGTTTAGTTTGGTTTTCTGAAAGTTGATTATACTAAATAATAAAAAAAATGGCAATTAAAAATATTTTCAGTTGGTTTTTTCTCAAAATAGGTCTTACCCTTATGCTTGCCAAGGGCAAGCGACTACAACTTCGGACGTTGGACATTGAACTTATTTCGTGGCAGCAAAGCAAGCTTTGCAACTACACTTTTGATTTTAGATATTAGATTTCGGACTAAAGACTATTTTACTAGTCCTATTTTTCCTGTTTTCTTGTTACCGGCACCATCTTCTATTTGGTAAATATACATTCCTCTGCCTACTTTGTCGCCATCGTCATTCTTGCCATCCCACTCGAGCCAGCCAAGATTACCAAAATCGACCTCTTTCAATTCCCTGGCTAACCTTCCAGATACACTATACAACTTCATAACGCTGTTAATTGGTAAATTGATTATCTTCAATTTACCTTGAACTGCTGTATCCGGGTTATATGGGTTAGGGTAAATTTTTATATTGCTCATATCAGCAGAAATATAACTACCCAATATACGGTATGTTGAGAAATGTTTGACTGTTGCAGTTAACGTTTTGTTTATTTTATCTATTATCTGCACACCTTCTACTAATTCCCAATCTGTTCCGGTCCAGTAATAGATTCTAAGTCCATCTTCGTTTAATGTCCCAATATCAGTTTTTGCATAAGGTAATGTTATGTTTACTGCTCTTGTGAATAACTGATTTTGCAGGACCGGTGCATTATTGTTGAATGTTAACTCACCAAAATCATAACATATCGGATTAATAGTGTTAACATATTTCATTGTATTCCGGACTGCCGGTGATGCACTTGTCTTAATAGCGGCAAGAAACTTGTTTGCGGGCAGAACTCCTGTGGGTATAAGTATCTTTAACCCGTTAGCACCTCGTATTGAACCACCCTGGTAACCTACAAACTTTGCTATATACATATCACTGAAATTTATCAGTATCGGTGCTGTTGTATCGCCACTTAGTTCTACCATATCTATATTACTGCGAAGCGGGACCGAAATCTCTTTTTCCCCCGAATCTGACTCAATTAAAGTTGCATCAACTTTATCCAGTAAACTACTTTTGCTGTTTATGGTTTTAAGAGTTACTGTTCCTGCATAATCTGTTGCTACGTTATTATCATCATTATATACTTGCACTTTAAATTTCAAATCCGCATTAGTTTTTAAATCATCATAGTAATATGTGTATATTCTGTATTTAATATTAGATGTCTTGAAACTATATTGTGTTGACTCTGCAATGTTACCAACTGCATCACGACTGTAGACCTTGTAATAATAGGTTTTAGCTTTCTGTAATCCGCTAATAGAAACACTATGCAACCTTATTAGTGTAGAATCTAAAGTTGCTATAGACCCAAGTGCCGTTGAAGTTCCATATGCCACCTGAGAATCGGAGTTCTCATCGGTTGTCCATGTTATTACTGCATTGTTTTGTGTTACACTTGCCCGGACATTACTTATTACAGGTGGATTGGAATCTTTTGCAATTGTTGTAAAAATATAATCACCGGTCGTTGTTGTGTTGCTATTCATATCTACGGATACCATTCTGTAATGATAGACTGTATTCTCAGCAAGACCACTTAGTGTAACGTTGTGGTTGTATATACCGGCGGTATCTGTTGCCGGAGTTACACTTCCATAACTTGCAGTTAATCCATACTCTACCTTACTGTTCGAAGGTTCATTTGTTGTCCATGTTATCACTGCTCCAGTGTCTGTTATGTTCGTTGGTGTTACTACACTTATTGTTGGTGGTGTTGTATCAGCAGTTAGTTTTACTAATTTAATGTGGTTAAAATTGCCGTTACCGGATACGCTACCGGTTTCCATGACTAACTTCATTATCTGATTGCCTTGCGTAAGTGACACATTGGATGAGACTTCTATATTTGCCCATTTATCCCATCCACCTGTTGACGGTATGGTTACTGATGATGTTTTAATATATGGTGCTTCCTTGTGCGTACCGAATTCAAGATGTACCGGACTTGCACTTGACAATCCATTGGCTGCTCTTAGTATTATTTTGTATTCGCCACCTTGATTCACATTTACACTGTATTCCAACCATTCATTTGGAGCAGTCCATCCAATATAATATCCACCATCAGTATCAGTACATACACCAATATCTACATTCTCGGTTGTCCTGTATGCACCACCACTATTGCCTGTTGTTGTATCATTGTATGTCTCACCGGATGCAGAACCGCTTGTTACTGTATCATAATTCTCTATCTGTATAGTTGTTGTTTCAGTTCCTATCTGCCATGGATTTCCAGAGTTACCATATGACTGCTGCGATGAGACAATTGTTATCACATATGCCACGCTGTTTACAGAACTGTCGGTCATAGTGTCTTTGAATGCACGTACTCGAACCGTTGCACTTGTCGTTAGCGTAAACGATGAAGAATATAATGTTGACGATGATGTCGGGTCTGTTCCATTTGTAGTATATCTTATCTCTGCCCCGCTGGTTGCACAACCTAAGGTTATTGTGATAGAATCTGCATATGTTCCTGCACCGGGGCTTATTGTAGGTGTTTCTACTGTATTTGGTGTGTCTGCAGTTACTTTTATTAATTTAATGTAGTTAAAATTACCACAGCCGGCTGCTGCACTAGTTTCCATAACTAACTTCATTATCTGGTTGCCTGCAGTAAGTGTTATTCCTGTTGATAGTGTTACATCTGCCCATGTACCATAACTACCTGTTGGCGGGATGCTTACTGATGATGTTTTAATATATGCTGATTCCTTGTGAGTGCCAAATTCAAGGTGTATAGGACCACCATTAGTTGTTAGTCCATTGGCTCCCCTCAGTATTATTTTGTATTCGCCACCTTGATTTACATTTATACTATATTCCAACCACTCACCAGGTTTTGTCCAACCTATATTGTACCCAACAACAGTATCTGTGCATACCTGTACATCTACATTCTCTGTTGTTCTGTATACTCCACCACCACTATTGCCGGTTGTTGTATCATGATATGCCTCACCCTCACCTATACCAGTTGTTAGCATATCGTAATCTTCTGACTGTATTGTTGTTGTCCCTGTTCCTACCACCCATGCTACTCCTGCAGGATACGCCTGCTGTGTTGGGAGTTCACTTACTATTATAGATATTGTTGCTACATTACTGTCAGACTCACCATCATTTACTTTAAAAGTAAAACTATCTGCTCCAGTGTATCCACTGGCTGGTGTATAAGTTACGTTCGGTACTGTACCGGACAACGTTCCATGACCAGGCGTGGTGACTGTGCTATATATCAAAGAATTATTATCTGCATCGGTCGCAGTCAATGTTATTTGTTTAGTTGTGTCTTTGAATATATTAACACTTTGGTCACTCGCTATTGGCGGATTATTTGGTGTAATGCCTGTAAGATGATTATACCAGACGTTAGCCATTTTATCGGCGCCTAAAGAATTGGGATGGAGAAGTTCGTAAGAAGCAAAATCAGTGGTCGTGCTAATATGGGCTTCGTTATAGATATCTACAAAATAAACTTTTTTGCCCTGACTTTGTTTCGCTGATATAACACCGGGAATTCCGTTGTTATATGCAACCGTTTGTGCAGCCTCATTACGTGTGGTGGTTGCCGGATTATCCTTGCATGGAATAATTGATGCCACGTAGACTTTTGCATCGGGTAATCTTGTTGTTATTTTGTCGATAAGAGTGCTAAGCCTATTTGTTGTATCAAGTAGCAGATAATTTTGGTTGATATCATTAGTTCCAAGATGCAATAAAACAATATCGGACGGATTCTTTGTTATCCATGAATCAAGATATTTAGAACTGGTATCAATTCTGTATCCACCCCACCCTTCCTGATTTATATCGACGCACTGATCGCCGGCAACCTGGGTGCTACCGACAAAATCGAAATCCCAGCCGGCATCATGTAGTTTTGTCCATAAAAGAACTCGATAACTATATGCCTGATGTGTTATTGAATCTCCAAGTGGCATTATTCTTATAGAAGTTGTTGCTTTACTTATTACATTAGATATTCCTGACCAGTTAGGTGCTTCATCTGCTGCTTTCATTGCAAAATAATATTGTGTGTTTGCATTTAATCCATTTACAGTGTAAGTTTGATTATTTCCGGCTACTAATGGGGTCGGTTCAGTATTGCATTGTGTTACGCTATTCCAATTGTTAGTTGTTATGCTAAATGTCGCATACCGGATATCATACGTTGTTGCTGTTCCAATATTTCCATCATCTCCCACTGATGTCCAACTTAATACTACACTGTTACTGGTTGCAATACCTGTCGACAATGTAGTTATCGCTAATGGTTGTGTTGTGTCGGATGGCGTAGAAGTTACGGTATATGTTAATAATTTATCGCTTTCTGAATAGTAACTACTTTTCAACCATGCATCTGACCGAAATACATTTGAAACGCGAACTTCATCCATTATTCCTTCAAACATTTGTCCTTGCGTTGGCATTGTTCCGATATTAAAATTTGATGCTGTGTTTGCAGGGGTACAATCTGTGTCGGGAGTACAATCTGATGAATTTCCAAAGTTAGCTGAGCCGTCTTGTAAATGATAGCCATTATGATAATAGGTATCCACCCATATATTAGTGGCATCCATTCTTCCAACGACTAGGATTTTATCTCCTACATTATACGCCGGCCCACTAATTGACCCATCTTCTATATACCCATAATGAACACCGCCATCTGGATAATTACCGGCTCCCGCACCTCCTCCTCCTGCAGGATGATGGACATAATGTGTTATCTCCTGATTTTTTTCTGAACCGGAATATTTACTACCTAGTCCAAACTCCCATTCCCAGCCAATCATATCACCCGTGGGGTAATCACCATAATCTGCTTTCCCCATCATATTTATATAATGTTCGCTGGATTGACTATCTTTTGTCCATGTAAGTACCGTTGGAACAAACCACCATGAAACCGTTATTGCCTTTGTCGGGTTCCATGACAAACCATCAGCGTCTGGAACACTAATTAAATCATTAACACCATCAAAAAATTGAGCATTCCCGATTAATCCACTATTCGTGACCATCGTTGGGGGCCCATATGTTATTGGACCATAATCATTAGAATTATAGTATTTAGTATTTGCTGTTCCATTTAATTTCATTGTAGAATCTTTATATTCTCCAGTACTACCCGAACCTTGTTCTGCAAAATGTAATACGGTTTGAAATCTAGAATCCCATACGGCTTTTGCAGCGACTGAACCTGTATCTCCAACAGACGCTGTATTATCGGTTCTGTTCTTATCGTAATTAAGATATAAAATGGTATCCTCGGTATTGGATATGCTTGGAACCTTGACCCATAGCCATGCCTGCTTGTTGGCTGTATCCCATTTTTCTATTTCAACATAGAGTTCTACTCCACTTTCAGTTGTTACAGAAATCTTCTTTCTGTTAACATCACTCACGAGTTCAGTGAATACTGTAGTAGTATTAGCTGAGTTGATTCCAGAAGCACTTCCAAGATGTACCAAGATAGGAAAATTAGATAGGGACGTATCTACATTTGTATGATCAATCGTAAGTTTGAGCTGACCCGCATATAATGCTAAACCAAAAAAACAATAATATACTATGTATAGTAATACTAACCATAACTTTTTCATTATATCTCCTGAAAAATGTGTAAAGATATAGAAATTTACTTTGTGAAATTTATTGTAATTTATGGAAATTTATTGTATCTTAATTTCTATCTAATTTCCAATTTCCAGTTTTTGTTTTCTGTCTCATTTGACTAGTCCTATCTTGCCTGTTTTCTTATTACCGGCAGCATCTTCTATCTGATATAGATATATTCCCCTGCCTACTTCATCACCTTTATTATTCTTGCCATCCCACTCGAGCCAGCCGAGATTACCATAATCTACTTCTTTGAGTTCCCTGACAAATCTTCCAGCCACACTATATAATTTCAGGACACTATTCATTGGCAGGTTCGTTACCTTCAACTTACCATGGAGACTTGTTGTCGGGTTATACGGATTAGGATATACTTTTATATTACTTAAATCCATCACTAACGCTGATTCCAACAACGCAAACTTGCTCAAGTGATTACTTCCGGCTACCAACTTGTTAGTACCGCTCTTTGTAGTAGGTAATCCTACCCAACATTCAGCACTATCATCATACCTGCCTATTACTAAATTGTCCTTATTATACCCTGATATTGCACTATCATCATAATTTATTGTTATTATTATCCCTTTTACCGGCTGCAAGTTCTTGTCATTCACTATATCTACTCCATATCCCACTACTTTTATCGTTTTGTTATTACTTTCAGGCACTTCCGTAGAGGTCAAGGTTAAAGTTGTTATTAAAGAAAATGCTCCTAAAGGCACAGTTACACCAATCTCGCTGTCTATACTGCTGCTGCCTCTCATTGGTGTTACTGCTATTCCACTACTCACCTGCACCATCGGATTAACTAACCGTGTTACGCTAAACGGTCTGCCTACATAATCCTGATTAACTAGGTTACTATCAAACATAGTATACTCCATCTTGTTAGGCCAGAACCGCCAGCCTGTTTTACTCGGCTCTATTGTGTAAATACCGCTTGTCAAGC
>JAQUMH010000013.1 GCA_028718185.1 Elusimicrobiota bacterium | reverse complement strand
GGGCAATGTTTTTTTGTTCATTATTAAACCCCTTTGATATTGTAAAGTCTATTTTTTACTTTTTCAGACGATTATACAATATTTTAAGGGTTAAAAAAACAACACAAAAATACTATTAAGCCCATTGTGACCCACCAATGGATTCTTCAGATTCTGTTGTAGAAGTGGATTAAAATAGATTATTTTAAGGAAGGAGAAAAGGTCTTTAAAATTGAAAAGCATCTGCTAAACTTGTATAATTAAGTTGAAAAGAAATATAGGGTAAAGCATAAATGTTAGAAAAGATTAATGAATGCGATAGAGTTTTTAGTGAGTTTACTAAAAAAATAGATAAAATCAAAAGATATAACGGCTATAAATATTTTTTTGGTAAACAGGATGGCTTGGAAAAAAAGAAATTTGAGAATCTTGAAGGACCTTTTTATGCAGAAGGGTTTGTTTGTCCGTTTGAATGTAATGAATACTGGTTAAAAGGTGAAATTATTATCCCGGAAAAAATAGCAGGGATATCAACTGCTGGTTCAAAGGCTATACTCTTTCATGATTCGGCGATTCAATCTAAGTTATATTTAAATGGCGAAGAAATATTTGATAAAAAATGGTGTTCGGCATTTGATGTTATTTTGAAAGATTCTCTAGAAGGAAATGAAAGTTTTGATATTACAATTCGTTACCGTAAATTTGAAGGGATTAGCTTCGCGCCGAGGCAAATGATACTTATTGATAAGGTAGAATCTACCTTATTGACAACAGATACTTTTTTTAGAACTATTAAATTCCTAAAAAAACTGATTGACTTAAATGAAATAAAAGATAAGAAACATATCAAAATATTTCAAGTTGTTGTTTCACAAATACCGATAGAATTGTTAAGAGATGAAAAACCACAAGAATTTGTGGACCATATAAAGAAAACGGAATCAGCAATGCAAATGTTTTATCCATATCTTAAAAAATATTGTTCATACCTAATAGGGCACGCACATATTGATATGAACTGGTTGTGGGATTGGGAAGAGACAAAAAACACATCAAATCAGACATTCGTTCAGGTAAAGAAGTTTATGGAACAATATCCAGAATTCTGTTTTTCCCAGAGTCAGGCAGTTTTATACAAAGCAATGGAAGAAAATTATCCCGAAGTATTTGAAAATATTAAAAAAAGAGTAAAAGAGGGGCGTTGGGATGTTACAGCATCTACCTGGGTAGAAGGTGACCTGAACATGGCATCAGGAGAGTCGTTAATCAGACAATCGCTTTATGCAAAACAGTATACACGTGAAAAATTAGGAGTAGAATCAAAAGTTTGCTGGTGTCCCGATACTTTTGGTCATCCAATTACATATCCACAGATATTAAAGAAATGTGGTATTGATTATTATTATTTTTGCAGGTGTGGTAAAGATAAGCCTACCTTTTATTGGGAAGGAATTGATGGTTCGCGGGTGTTGGCATTTAATTATGGCAACTATAGTGAACCGATTGGAGCTAATATTGTGTCTCGTTTTGAAGATGTTAGAGAAAGCCACAACCTAAGAAAAGATCTTGTTTGTTATGGAATAGGAAACCATGGCGGAGGACCAAGTATTCGGGATATTAAAAGTGGGTTAGTCCTTAGAGATAAGAATATTTTTACTGAAGTGAAATTCAGTACTGCACATAAGTTTTTTGATGATGTGAAAAAAGAGATTAAAAATATTCCTGTTGTAAAAGATGAGCTCAATTACGAGTTTGAAGGTTGTTATACTACACATGCTGATATAAAGAAATATAATCGTCAATGTGAGAATCTGCTTGTTACAGCTGAATTTTTAGGTTCATTAGCATCTGTTTATGGCTATGAATATCCATTAAAAGAAATAAGAAAAGCATGGCAGGACACATGTTTCAATCAGTTTCATGATATATTTGATGGTTCTGCAATTCATATGGCATATGAATATTCTAAACAATTAGCAGAAAATATAATAAAAATAGCAAAAAATACTATAGATGAATCAACGAGAAGGATAGTATCGCTTATTTCATTTAAAGGAAAAAAGAACAAATCAATACCAGTTGTAATATTTAATCCGCTTTCTTGGGTAAGAGATGATATCGTAGAGATAAAACTTTCTAAATTAGAAGTTGAAAATGCGAAAGTAGAAGATGATTCGGGTAAATTAATATCATCTCAAGTGTATGATAATAAATTACTATTTAAAGCAGAAAGAGTACCGTCGTTAGGGTATAAGACATATTTTATTAGTAGTGAACCAAAAAGCAATAATATAATTGATGAGCCAAAAATTGAGAAAAAATTTGAAAACAGTGAGTATCTTTTAGTAATGGATTTAACAACAGGTTGCATTCGGCAACTTTATGATAAAAAACAAAAGAAGGAATTAATAAAAGGTGGCAATCTTTTCAAGCTTTATACCGAATTGCATCAGGGTATGACAGCTTGGTATATTGGTAAAACAGATACAATAAAAAGTATATATACCACAAAAGTAAAAAAAACTATTAAAGGTTCAGTATGCGATATAATAGAAACAGAAACAAAAATAGAAGATTCAAAGATAAACCAGCAAATAATATTTTTTAAAAATATAAATAAGATTGAATTTAGAACACATATTCTATGGAATGAGAGAGGAACACCAAAAAGAGGAGTGCCGATGCTTAAAGTGTCTTTCCCTATAAGTATTATGTCGGAAGTATCTAGTTATGATATTCCATTTGGTACAATTGATAGACCGAATAATGGACAAGAAGCACCGGCATTGAAATGGGTGGATTATTCTGATAATAAAATAGGAGTATCTCTGTTGAATGATTGTAAGTACGGACATAACATACAAGGCAATAATATAGAACTTACACTTATCCGTTCACCATATGAGCCGGATTTAAATCCTGACTGTGGAGAACATACATTTTGTTATGCTCTTTATCCTCATAGGGGTGATTGGAAAAAAGCAGTTGTGAATAAAAAGGGTTATGAACACAACATTCCGCTTATAGCAGTAGTAGTAAACGATGTTAATGCTAGTAAAGATAATAAGGTTTTACCATTAGAAAAAGCATTTATGACAAACACAGCGGACAATATTATAGTAACATGTTTAAAGGTAGCAGAAGATGCAAAAGGACTTATTATGCATGCATATGAGAGTGAATGTAAAGCAACCAAAAATAGTTTTAAATTTAACATAGATGTTAAAGCAGTGACAGAAACAAATTTAATAGAAGATAAGATATCTTCAGTAAAAGTAACAAAAAACAATCTGGATTGTAAGTTTAGTAAATGGGAAATAAAATCTTATCGCATTTATTATAAATGAGTATACCTTTTATATTCTTTGAAAATGCTATGCCCAGGAGAGAATTATACCAGTAAAAATGGTGTACTATAAGGGGAGTATAAAGTATGGAAGGAATGACAGTTGAGGTAAGGAAAGATGGTAATGAGAAATGAAGTAAAATAAATAGGAAAAGCAGGTAGAGGTAAACGTAGAGAAATTTTGTTTTCCTTTATCTGGTTTACCTCTTTAACTGTATCACAAAAGGAGGATAGTTTATGAAATGGAAAAGTTTTTCAAGGGTAGCAGCACTAGTAACATTAGGTATTAGTTTTTTGGCAAATGTTTCTTATGCAAAAGTGTCGTATGATACTTTTACAGAAAACTCATTGATAAGTGTATTTCGTGACAAATTATTTACAGGTACAACTAAAACAATAGAACTATATGCAGCAAAAGATGAGTATGAACCTGCACAGATAGTTATTATTCCAAAAGGTAAAGAAGACCTGAAAGGTATAAAGGTAGAATTCAGTGATCTTACATATGCACTACCGGGTAATGATGAAGGCGATGTTTTTAAGATAAGTAAGGATAATTTTGAATATCATTCTGCAGCATGGATAAATGTAGATGCAGTAAAGTATAATCTTGATTTGACTGAAGGACAAAAAA
Organism: Elusimicrobiota bacterium; assembly: GCA_028718185.1. Lineage (NCBI taxonomy): Bacteria > Pseudomonadati > Elusimicrobiota > Elusimicrobiota bacterium. Next base: position 49,232 of record JAQUMH010000013.1, on the reverse strand, counting down.
AATTATTTCTAAATGCACGGCATCTTAAATCTTTAAATGAAATTTTTGGATTTCGTCCTGACCCTTTAAAATTAGACAAAGTATTTGATGCACATCCTAATAAGAATAATACTGTCTGGCTTACTTTTTATGTTCCCAAAGATACAGTAGCAGGAACATATACAGGGACAGTTTCTATTATTCCCAAAAATAGTAAACGGACAGACGTAAATATTTCCTTGAAAGTATGGGATTTTGTTTTAATAAAAGAATGTCCTTTAAAACTACTACCTTGGGGAGATGATACAGCTGCTGCTAAAGCAATAGGAATATCTGGGTTTGACTATAAAAAGATGATAGGAAAACATATGGTTAAACTTCATCGTGGCAATACATGCCTTTCGTGGAATCCGCCATCCGAAGGTTCTTATGATGAATTTGATAAACAGACAGAAGAACTTATACAGCTTGGTATAACCAAGTTCTGGATTTTTATAGATATGCGGTATTTTTATCCAGAAGGACCTCTTCGTACTAAAGAAGTCTATGAACGTATGGGACCGGAACGACAAGCAATACTTAAAAAAACATACAACCATTTGAAAGAGAAAGGCTGGTTAGATAATTTTATATTGATGACTTGGGATGAACCCGATTTTCTAAAAGCAGGTATTCTTGAGAAGTGGCAGAAATCACAACAGGAGATAATAGATGCCGGATTTACAGAATTTGAAACAGGTTTTACCGGTCATGTTTTAGGATCTCTTAATCAAATGATAGGCTATGCCGGAATATGGACTGCTCATCTTGGACTGTGGGAAGGCGAGGCAACCGACTTTTTATTAGCAAGAAAGAAAGCAGGCGATAAGATAGGCTGGTATTGGGGCTCAACATTAGTTGCTCCCGGTAATACGTTGGATCAGCTTTTAATAGAACAAAGAAATATCTTCTGGCTTGCTTATAAATATAATATTGATTTATTTGATATTTGGAATTATGACCAAAGTTGGAGAGGATATGACTATGGTGAGAGAGATGGAGTGAAGACTTTTTGGAAAACTAACGAAGAGTCATTCCCAATAACTAGCTGGACAAGGAATTATGTTTACCCTAATCCTACACTTGATAAGAACAATCCGTTTTTGGGTTCAATCCGCGAAGAAGTTTTCCGAGAAGGCAGGGAAGATTATTGTTATTTATATATGTTAGGACAATTAGTTGAGAAAAACAAAAAAGCAGGAAACACTCAACTGGCAAAAGAAGGAGAAGATGTTATTGCTAATAGTATAAATATGGTCGCCCGAAATATGACAGATTATTCAACAACTCCTTCTGATATATATCAGGCGAAAAAAATGGTAGCTGAAGCTATTTTAAAGCTTTCAAATAAAAAATAGCAGGTTGAAAAGAAATAGTTATAGAGTTATTGGATTATAAGGTTTTAGGGGTTGACTTAAAATTCTACGGACTTTATAACTCTATGAACTCTATAACTTTATTATGTGGGAGGTAAGTGAAGATGAAAAATTGGATAGTTTTGAGCTTGGTGTTTGGGATGTGTTTAACTTGTGTGGGACAAGTTGAAGCAAGAAAGAAACCCATTAGTAAAAAAACTAATGCTATTAAGAAAAGTGACGATAAGGTAACCGAAACTGCTACTAAAAAGAAAGGCTCAGTAACGGATATAAAGATTGAAGCAGAAGATTTTGATAAGGGCGGAGAAGGTGTAGGATATCACGACAAAGAAGCAAGAAATTTTGGGGAACAATATCGTCTCAATGAAGGCGTAGATATAGAAGCTAACGGCACTGCCGGAGGTTATGATGTCGGCTGGGTTTATGCAGGTGAATGGTTAAAATATACAATAGATATAAAGACAGCAGGGACATATACAATAGAAGTGCAAGCAGCAGCAGGCGGTAAGGGCGGCACTTTTCACGTAGAGTTTGATGATGCGGATAAGACAGGACCAATAACAGTACCTGATACAGGTAGCTGGCAGACTTGGAAAACACTGACAAAGACAGGAGTAAGTTTAAGTGAAGGAAAACACGTAATGAAGTTAGCAATGGACACAAACGGCACAGAAGCAGTAGGTAATTTTGATTATATAACTTTAAAATATGAAGGTGCACAAAGTGATGCTGGTGCAGAAGAAAAACCGGTTATAACTTCCACTAAAAAGCAAGCCGGTATTGCCGGTAATATTGCAAAAGGAAAACCGGTTACAGCATCATCAACAGAAGCAGGATATGGCAATGTGGCGAGTAATTCAGTAGATGGCGATTCAACAACGCGATGGTCATCAGAATATAGTGACCCGCAATGGATACGAGTAGACCTTGGTGGTGTTTATGATATTAAAAAGGTAGTTTTAATCTGGCAAGAAGCATTGGCTTATGGTAAGGACTATCAGATACAAGTATCAGATAATGATACTAACTGGACAACTATATACGCAAAAACAAGTGGTATGGGCGGTACAGAAGAAATACCATTAAGTGGCAGAGGTAGATATGTCCGTATGTATGGGACAAAAAGAGGGTCACCTTACGGATATTCGTTGTTTGAATTTGAGGTATATTGCCAATAACAACAACGCCATCAGTAATAAATATATTAGAAATAGAAAAATGATATAGAGGTGTCCGAAGTCCTTAGTCCGATGTCCAAAGTAGAGCCCCACCGACTTCGTCGGTGGCACCTGCTCCATCTTCGGCGAACATCCACCGAAGCATCCGCCACAAAGCGTTGGCGGATTACCCTTTACGCATTCATCCCCCGACTTAGTCGAGGGTATTCTGCGTAGGCGGGTAAAAAAATAAATATAAAAGTAAGGAGAAAAGCAGGTAGGGGTGTTAACTATACCTGTCTCTCTTTATTATTTATAATTACATTACACATACACATTTTTTATAACCAAGCAGATTATAGCACATAAGAACATAAATCTATGCGCGGAGGTCGGAGCCACTGCACCTACCGAACACACGATCCCGAAGGATTGAGGAAAATATTAGAACAGAAAGTTAAAAAACTATCGCACTGTCACACTATCGTATTTTTTCATTGGGGGTATTTAAATGTTCAGGCAAAAGTTGTTAAAAGCAGTATGCATGTTTGTAATAAGTATGTTTGTGAGCATCAGTATTTTGTCAGGTGTAACTGATACAACACCACCCGCCAAAATAACATATTTTCTGACTGCATATCCGACACCTAAATCAATTACACTTGTATGGCGGTCTGTTGGTGATGACGGTAACACCGGCACAGCAACAAAATATGATATTAGATATTCCAAATCTCCTATAACCACAGAAACCGAATGGAACTTAGCCACTAAGGTTAAATGTGATATTACTCCAAGTCCTGCAGGTTCTGCGGAATCATTTATTGTTTTTGGATTATCACCTACAATAAAATACTACTTTGCAATCAAGGCAGCAGACGAAGTACCAAACTGGTCACCATTATCTAAATCGCCGAGTGCTACAACACCCACTATCACAGATACAATACCACCCGGAAAAATAATAGACCTGACAACAAGTAACCCAACCGCAAATTCAGTAACACTTACATGGACTACTCCTGGCAACGATGACAATAGTAAAGGTCAGGCTGCGAGATATATACCTTATGATATGAATCGTGATAATCCAATCTCGCAGTCACAATTACCATATCATCTAGCTTCAAGATATATACCATACGACATAAGATATTCATTGTCACCGATAACAGATGCTAACTGGGATTCTGCGACCAAAGTAAAAGGGGCACCAGCCGCACAAGAAGTATCCAAACCAGAGACATTCACTATTGTTGGTCTTTCACCTTCAACAAAGTATTATTTTGCAATAAAAACTGCAGATGAAGTTCCTAACTGGTCAGTTGTATCAAATAGTCCTAGCGACACAACAAAAGCTATAGGTATCACTACTCCATATAAAGGAATACCGTTTCAGATACCTTGTAAAATAGAAGTCGAAGATTTTGACAATGGTGGTCAAGGTGTGGCATATTATGATACAACACCACGTAATTCTGGAAACGCGTATCGTACAACAGAAGATGTTGACATTGAACCTTGTAATAGTGCAAGCGGAGGTTATGATATTGGATGGGTTATGGCAAATGAATTTCTAAAATATACAGTCAATGTAAAGACAGCAGGAACATATACAATTGAAGTGCGAGTTGGATGTGGTGGTAATGGCGGTAATTTCCATATAGAATTTGATGATGTAGACAAAACAGGACAAATGACAGTTCCTAATACTGGTGGGTTTCAGATTTGGCAAACAATAAAGAAGACAGGAGTAAGTTTAAGTGCAGGGAAACATATAATGAAGTTGGTGATGGATACTACCGGTACTGAGGCAACCGGTAATTTTGATTATATAAATATAATAAGTGAAGGACAACTAAAACTTGGTATAACAGTAACATTACCTAATGGCGGCGAGAATTGGGTTGCAAATAATCATGTTAGAGTAACATGGACAAGTCAAGGTAAAGTAGGGAATGTAAATATAGATTTATCAATTGATGGGGGAACAAACTGGACAACTTTGATATCTAATACAGCGAATGATGGTATTGAGTCAATAATAGTTCCAAATAAAGCGAGTAGTACTTGTAAGATACGAGTACGAGATGTAAATGGTACTTCTAGTGATATGTCAAATGCTAATTTTAAAATTTCTCTTACTCCGCCAAATGACAAGTTACTTTTTCATGAAGGAGCGGTATTCCCAAATCCCAATCTTGCACCGGTAAATCCGCCATATCTTATTTCTTGGCGAGCTGGACCTGGTGAGCAACCTCACGAAACGGTAAATTATGCCGGTTATAAATGGGCTGATAAGTCATGGCATGATGACATGATATCTAAAGGAAAACTACCGATACCATTCAGTTACGCTTGCAGAGATGATGCATCACAAAGCACGAATCTATGGTATCTTGACACTGAAGAAAAGATGTATGACAACTACTTAAGAGCTGCAGAGGAAGGATATTATGGCATAGAAATTGACGAATGGGTTGTATGGGAAACTGATAATAGAGTCAAGGAATCTATTAGTGCACTCAGACGAGTGAAAAAACAATACCCCAATTTTTACATGACTGCTGGTTATTATGGTGATGGTTTTGATGATACAATGGCAAGTGCAAGCGATATAATAAATATTTATGAGCCGGAGATATATATCTACCCTGGGACAAAGGACTATAGAACATATATCAAGAAATGGACTGATTGGATAAAGTACTACGGGCTTGAAGGTAAGAATGTAGGTCTCCTTAGTGGTGGAGACGACTTTCACGGTCATCCTGCAGATATCGACTTGTGGATAAAATACTTGCGAGCAGAATCACCTCAAATGGCTAGTCTTGGTATATCAATATTTAAACTTTATGCATTAACCCCGGATGAAAGGGCAAAATATGACAAAGTGATGGATGATAACTTCTTTAAAATATCACCGTCTGTTTTAATAATTGCACCGACTAAAAATGCAAAATTAAGCGGAACAGTCAAAATTGAGGTAAGTGCTGCTAAGAACCCGGAGACAGGCAATCCCGTTGTTTCTTATCGTTATTTCATAGATAGCAAACTTGTTAAGATTTCAGCAATTGCTGAATATTTATGGAACACTTCAGGTTATTCAAAAGGCAAACATATAATAACAGTTCATGCAGTAGCAGATGACTATCTCGCTGGTGTGAGTCAAGTAAATGTAACATTAAAATAGTCCTTAGTCCGATGTCACGACATCAGAGGCAAGAAATAAGAAATAGCGATAGGAACAGTCCATAGTCAGAGAGAGTGTGTCATAATTGGATTATATCAGATAATGGATATAAAGCTGTTTCATTTAGTGGAGGTGAATGATGGAAGTAAGTTACGTGGACAAAAACGGTACCCCAATGACTAGAAAACAAGTTCAGTTATTACCGCCTGAACAAATGCAGGAACGTTCCGGAATTCCAGTTAATATCCTTTCCACTACAGATGTTATTTATGAAGCTATTGCTGACATTATGATCGAGACCATTTTAAAAAAGAAAGACGAAAAAGTTACGATGATACTTCCCGTAGGTCCGATTGGACAATATCCGGTGTTTGCCAGAAAAGTTAAAGAGAATAGGATTAGTTGCCGTAATCTGTGGACTATCAATATGGACGAATTTTTAGATAGAAATGGCAGAACGGTTCCAGAATCTCATCCTATGTCCTTTAAAGCAGAGATGATGAAAACCTTTTTTAAATTAATTCCACCAGAACTGAGAATGCCGATCGAGCAGATGTTTTTTCCGCGTCATGACAATATGGACGAAATAAATCACTCTTTTGATGAACATGCAGAAGATGGAGTAGATCTCTGTTTAGCTGGTGTTGGTCCGGAAGGACATTTTGCTTTTAATGAAGACCCTAATTTTAGACATGTAGAAGTTTCCGAAGAAGAATTTCTTAATGATCGGACTCGACTTGTTCTGGTTAACACCTCTACGGTGGATATGGATGCCCTGGTAGCAAGTTGTGGAGATCGTTCTGTGGTTCCTCCCTTTGCCGTAACAATCGGACCGCGTGATGTTTTATCCGCAAAACGAACAGAAGTGATTTTTTTTGCGGGAAAATTTCAACGAATCGCACTTAGAGAAACTTTATTTAGGAAACCTACAATGAAGTTTCCCGGTAGTCTTCTCAAATTGAGAAGAAAAAAAGATGGTAGTTTCGAACCTCAAAAGATTACTATTTGGGCAACCCCGGTAGAAGGTGGTACTGTTACTATACAGACGATTTAAAATGATAAGAATCAAAAAAATATCTGTTGTTCATTCGCATCTTTTTGTGATGTGTTGCTTGTACTAATTCGTGTATATTCTTAGTTTAGAATTTGAGGAGGAAAATCTATGGATAAATTAAGAATTCTTGCAGTAGGTGCTCATCCCGATGATCTGGAGATACTTTGTGGCGGAACATTATCTAGATACTCTAAGTTAGGGCATACTGTAATTATGTCTAATATTTTAAATGGTGATAAAGGACATTACTCAATGGATTCAGTAACTTTGGTAAAAGTAAGAAAGAAGGAATCAGAGAATTCAGCGAAAATTATTGGAGCAATAGAGATATCTATCGATATTCCTGATGGGCAGCTTTTTTCGAATCTGGAGACAAGAATAAAAATTATGGATCTAATTCGTTCTACGAGACCGGATGTTATACTTACCCATTCTCCAAACGATTATATGTCTGATCATACGACCACCTCCCAATTAGTTTGTGATGCCAGTTTCTTAGCTGCTTCACCTTTGTTCAAAACCAAAATAGATGCACATAATAAAATACCGCCGATATTTTTCATAGATACAGTATCAAGTATGAATTTCTTACCTACAGAATATGTTGATATCAGTGATACTTTTGAAACCAAAAGGGAAATGTTGAGACAACACGAGAGTCAATTAATCTGGTTAAAAGAACATGATAATATCGATATCTTAGAATCAATAGAAATAGTTGCTCGATTTCGAGGTTTGCAGTGTGGCGTGAAATATGCAGAATGCTTTTGTCCATACGACGTTTCGGGTAGAAGGGTCACTAAACGACTTTTACCATAGGCAGCAGAAAATTATTTATTCTCCTTCACCAAATACCCCGTAGCTTGCTGCGGGGAGATTCATTTATCATCAGTAAATTATATAAACAAAAAAGTCAAAGTTTTTGACAGAACGGTCAATCCAATGGAGGGTTAAATTTATGAAAGAAATGAAATATTTTATTAACTCTAAAAAATTACCCAATGAATTGAAGCAGGGTATTAAACAACTTTATAGTGAATATCCGATAAGTTTTGAAAAGAGTGATGGTTCAAAAGAAATATATTTTTCAAAAAACATAAATTCCGGACAGGCAAGTAAAATAAAAGTTTACAAATCAGCAAAAACAATAACAGTGAATTATAGTCGCAAAACAGATGCATTCAGGGCGTTAGGACGGCTTTTCGGGGAGATAAAATATCCTTCAAAATCTGATTTTAGCGAGAAGTCCCAATTTGAGATGACAGGCGTTATGCTGGAATCATCCAGGAACGGTGTTTTGACAGTTGCTAACGTGAAAGCGTTTTTAAGACGTTTTGCTCTTATGGGTATAAATGTCGTGTTGTTATATACAGAAGATACTTACGAAGTGCCAGGTGAACCATTTTTCGGTTATTTGCGAGGAAAATATACCCAGAAAGAATTGCGAGTTTTAGATGATTATGCTTATAATCTTGGTATTGAGATGTTCCCCTGTATTCAGACACTGGCACATTTGAGTCAGATATTACAATGGAGCAACGCATATGGAGATGTGACAGATACGGACGATATTTTGTTAGTTGGTGAACAAAAGACATACAAACTTTTAAGAAAAATGATTTCTGCCGCTTGCGCACCTTACAGGTCAAAACGGATACACATAGGAATGGACGAAGCGCATGGTTTGGGGACCGGCAGATATCTTAAACTTAACGGACATCGTCGTACATTTGATATAATGAACGAACACCTGACAAAAGTTTGTAATATATGTAAACATTTAGGATTAAAACCTATGATTTGGAGCGATATGTTTTTTCGCATGGGTTCAAAAAATAAAGATTATTATGATTTAAATACCAAAATCCCTCAGGATGTTATTGATAATATACCAAATAAATTAGAATTAGTTTATTGGGATTATCATCATAAAGAAGCAGAATTTTATAAAATATTTATTGATATGCATCGTCGGCTCGGTAAAGAACCTATTGTTGCACCGGGAGCATGGAATTGGAATTGTTTCTGGAGTAATTTGCCGTTTGCATATTCCAGGATTGAACAATGTGTTAAAGCTTGCAGGGAAAAGAATGTACAGCAAACTTTTTTAACCACCTGGGGTGATGACGGAATGGAAAGTGATATATATTCAGCACTTCCAGCTGTTCAGTTTTTCGCTGAACTGGCATATTCCGATAATGTTGATAGGAAAAAACTTGAAACAAATTTCTACGGTTCCTGCAAGGTTGATATTGAATCATATGAGTTGGCGTGCGGGATAGATTATCCGCCTTGTACGGAAAAACCAGGTACAAGCAACTTGTCAAAATGGCTTTTATGGGATGACCTACTGATAGGATTATGCGAACCGCAACAAAATGGGCAATCATTCAAAAAGCATTATCTGGAATTATTAAACGAGTTAAAACAAAAAATCGAGAGTGATGAAGCATCAAAAAGGTTAAATTTCCCTATGCAAATAGCAAAAACACTTTCTATTAAATGCGACTGCCGAAAACATCTTGTTGCTGCATATAAATCCGGGGATAAAAAGAAACTGGAAAAGTTGATTAAAACAGAAGTCATACCTTTACAAAACGAAGTGAAAAAACTCTGGCAAATTCACAGGGAAATGTGGCTTACAACCTATAAGCCGTTTGGTTTAGAAGTAATAGAGATAAGATACGGAGGGTTAATAGCAAGAACGGAGAGTCTTATATCCCGGATTAAGCAGTATGTAGAAGGAGACATAAATAATATTCCGGAGTTTGAAACCAAGCTGATTAAATTTCAGGGTACGTCATCAAAAAATTTGACACGTTTATATTCACATAAACGTATTACAACACCAAGTGTAATCTTTAACTAGGATATTACAATATCTCAACGATACACGCAGAAGAAAGTAAAGATTACACAACATTACCCTAAATTTAAAGATCTATCATAAAGAGTAGATTTGTTAAGTTGCAAACTGACAAATACGAGAGAAACAGCATTAGCAAACCTGTAATAAATAAAATGAGGTAAAGAAGTTATTATATGGATAAGAAAATAAGTTTTCTTGATAAGTTATCGGTTGATAGCTTTTTTAAATTATTGAATCATGCATTTCCCGGTGAGGGCCCGTTTGATAGAACTTGGCCTCATGCATGTAATAGCTTAGAAAAGAATTTCAACAAGCATTTAATTATTAAAGATAAAGATCGTGTTGTAAGTCATATTGGACTTCTTCCAATGAATATGATGGTAGATGGTTCGATTTTAAAAGTTGGCGGAATAGGACAAGTAGCTACACATACAGATTATCGCGGCCAAGGACTAATGAATTTGCTTCTTAATCAGACTATTAGAATTATGAATGAACAGGAATATGATATTTCCTGGCTTGATGGTGACAGGAAAAGATATAATAGTTTTGGTTGGGAAAATGGTGGCATGGTATATAAGTTTTATATAACAGATAGAACAGTAAAGCATATAAATAGTAAAGATTTTAAAGTTAAATGTTATAAAGGTGAAGATAGATATTTGAGAGATATTGAGAAAATACATGAAAAAGAGAAATTTGGTTTAAAAAGAACTGTTGAGGAATACAAAATTTTGTTCGGGAGATTAAAAAAGGAAACATATTTGGCGGTTAAGAATAATAAAATCCATGCATATATGACAGTAAGAAAAGATAAGGGTACTATTAAAAACACAAAAGCTTATGAATATGGCGGTGATATGGAAGGGTTAAAATTTTTAATGAAATATATTGTTGAAAAATTAAAATTAGAATATTTAAGTATTACCTCACCGGTGTTTTTCAATAAATATAAAGAAGTTTTTTTCGAATGTTCTTCAAATTGGGAAATAGTTTCCGGTGGTATGATAAAATTAATCAATTTGAAATCATTGTTAAAAAAGTTCAGTAACCAAATGACAAAAAGAATAAAAAACATTGGGTGTAAAAATAAAGAAAATATAACTCTGGTAATTTCAGAAAGCAATCAGACTGCAACGTTACAGATTGGTGAATGTGTGAAAGTAATGGATAAAGAATCTGCGAACGGGTTAGTGCTTAATGAAAAAGATATGGTTAGATTATTGTTCGGTTTGTCAAAACCGTCAGATAATTTCAGCATTGGTAGAGATAATATGATTTTAGATAGTATATTCCCGTTAAATTTCTTTCTATGGCCACTTGAGACGGTATAGAAAATTATAAAATATGACAGAAGTAAAGATTGCTCTTGAAAAATAAAAGAAAAGAATGTAAGATATTACCTGCCTAAAAAATCATCTCCTGAAAATAAAAATATTTTATTATATCGCAAACTGAATCCGATAGACGCGAATAAAAGTGGATAAAAGAAAATATCCCAAATTAAATACGAATATTCGTAATAAATTTGTGAGATGTTATAAAATTCGTGATTATTCGTGTGCATGAGCAAAGCGAGTGCTTATTCTATGAGTACTATTAAAGTTACTTTTCAACCCGATTCAAATACCATCTCAGTTCCGGCAGGTATAACTATAAAAGAGGCAGCAATACTTGCAGGAATAATAATTGATGCCCCTTGCGGGGGAGAAGGCAAATGTGGTAAATGCAAAGTAACGATAATCGAAGGGGTTTCTTCTCCAAATTCAGTAGAACAGAAACTGATTCAACAAAAAGAACTAAAAAAAGGTGTTAGGCTCTCCTGCCAGACAAAAATCTTTGAAGAAATGACGATTGTTGTTTCCGAAGAAATGCAGCTTGACCGCAAAAAATTATTTATTTCAACAAAACCTCTTTCCCAACTTGATAATATCTCCAAAAATCTTGGACTTGCTGTGGACATAGGAACAACAACAATTGTCGGCGTATTAGTTGACTTGGAAAGTAAAAAAACATTATCTGTCTCTACCGAAACAAATCCTCAATTTGTGCATGGAGCCGATGTCATTTCCCGTATCAACTACTCAATAAACAATGAGAATGGGCTAAATATATTACAAGCAGAAGTTATTAAAGCGATAAATTTTATTATTAATAAATTAACAGCAACCACAAACACTGAAGCAGCTAACATTCATAAAATGACAGTTGCAGGAAATACTACTATGCAGCATCTGTTTCTGGGTATTAGTCCAAAGTCTCTTGCACTTGCTCCATATCAACCACCTGTAAAAGGTTCATATAAACCAATTAAAGCATCAGAAATCGGAATAAAAATAAACGCTGATGCTGAAATATATCTCATTCCAAATATTGGAGGGTGGGTAGGTGGAGATACTGTCGGTATGATATTAGCATTAGAACTGCATAAATCAAATAAATTAAAACTTGCAATAGATATCGGAACAAACGGCGAAATAGTACTTGGCTCAAAAAAACGTCTCATAACCGCTTCAACAGCAGCAGGACCTTGTTTTGAAGGAGCAAATATAAAATGCGGTATGAGAGCGACTTCAGGAGCAATAGAATCAGTATATATCGCAGATGAAGGAGTTTTTTGGAGGGTAATAGGTAAAGTTGAAGCTAAAGGAATATGTGGTTCTGCTTTAATTGATACTGTTGCTGATTTGCTAAAATATAAAATTGTTGATGAGACCGGTAAAATACAATTCAAACAAGAATTAAAAGCTAAGTTACCGCCGGTATTGTTAAAATCAATTATCAAGCATGAAAAAGAATATTCTTTTATATTAACAAAAAGCAAAACAAACAACGTAGAAGTAACTCAAAAGGATATCAGAGAACTTCAATTAGCCAAAGCAGCCATTTATGCAGGGGTTCAGATACTTATTAAAGAATTAGGCATAAAAACAGATGACATCGATGAAGTTTTACTTTCAGGAACTTTTGGTAACTATATAGATAAAGCCAATGCACATAGAATAGGTTTACTACCTGATGTCCCACTTGAAAAAGTAAAATATGTAGGTAACTCTGCTTGTGAAGGAGCATTATTGGCACTTATCTCAAAAGAAGCAAGAGAAGAAGCGGAAGATATTTCCAAAAACACAGAATACATTGAACTTACAAACAGGCCGGATTTTCAAAACGCTTTTGTAGATGCATTATATTTCCCACAATACGATTCTGATGAAAATATTATCAAGCACGATTCTGACTACCTTGACTCTATCGGTTATAAAAACAAATAATTAAGTTTGGAAGTGTTTAATATGAATAAATATTTGAAAATTTACAAGAAAGAACTTTTTGAAAGTGTTATTCCGTTTTGGCTTAAACATTCAGTTGATGAAAAATATGGCGGATATTTTACCTGTTTAACTGAGAATGGGACAGTTTATGATACCAAGAAGTACATGTGGCTGCAGGGAAGACAGAGCTGGTTTTTTTCCAAGATGTATAATACCGTAGAAAAAAATCCTGAATGGCTAAAAATGGCAAAAATTGGCGTGGATTTTATGCGTAAATATGGCAGAACTCCGGATGGTCGTGTATGTTTTTCATTAACCCGCGAGGGACTTCCTTACAACATTCAGCGAAAAATATTTTCCGAATGTTTTTATATTATGGCTTTGTCCGAATATGCAAAAGCTACAAATAACGATAGCATATTAAAAGAAGCCTTGGACCTTTTTGATAAAGTACTTATATGGTCAAAAGATTCTTCGTTGGTTGGCAGGCCAAAATTATCGGGCGTTCCTGCCGGTAGTTCATTATCTATTCCAATGACTTTACTTAACCTAATTTATGAAATAAGAGAATCGCATCCTGAGGTTGACTATAAAGATGTTGCTAATAGTTGCTTGCAGGAAATTCTCCTTCACGTCAGAGAAGATTTACAGGCAGTATTGGAAAATGTAGGTACGGACGGCTCTCTTTTGCTTGATTCTCCTGAAGGCCGGTTGTTAAATCCTGGGCATGCTATTGAGACAGCGTGGTTTTTAATTCACTATATTGAAAAAGAACCAAACGAAAAAATAAAAAACTTAGCTTTGAAAATGATTGACTGGTCTATGGAGAAAGGCTGGGATAAAAAATATGGCGGGCTATTTTATTTTATGGATATTAAAAATATGCCATTAATGCAATTGGAGTGGTCAATGAAATTATGGTGGCCTCATACAGAAGCTATTTATGCTTTACTTCTTGCTTATAGTATTACTAAAAACAAAAAATATTTAAAACAATTTAAAATGGTTCACGATTGGGCTTTTACTCATTTTCAGGATAAAAAATACGGTGACTGGTATGCCTATCTTGACAGGCAGGGCAATAAGACGCATAACTCAAAAGGCGGAGCATATAAAGCTTGTTTTCATCTACCAAGATGTTTACTCTATTCCATCAACTTGATAGAGAATAAATTAATATAGGAACACCATGTTGTAATTGTAGTTGCACGCCCTTGGCGTGCATTATGCAGACAAATTAATGGTATATCGCTGAATTAAAATCCTTATATTTTAACTTCAACAAAATAACCATAGTAGGAAAATTATATCATTTACTTTTTTAATTAATTTTATATAATAAAATCTGAAGAAAAAACAATCATATCAGAATATATCAGGAGGAAAAAATGTCAAAAAAATTATTAATATTTTTTGCAGGGTTGTTAATTATTCCGTCATTTATTTTTTCTGCTGATTTCACGGCAAAAGGAATATGGGGCGGCTGGGCAAAAAGAGTAGTTGAAGCACCGAGTGCACCGGGTACATTTTATGCTGCCAGTTATGGAATTTTTAAAAGCACTGATGGCGGGCAGACATGGACAAGAAAACCCGCGCCAGTAGCTCCCGAAGGCGTTGGAACAGGCGGGGGTAGACACATGGACTCGTCAGTTGCAGTAAGTCCGACAAATGCCAATCTCGTAGTTGTAGGCGATGAGCAATGGTGCCCTATCTGGGTGAGTACCAATGGAGCGGAAAGTTTTACAGCTGTAACGTTAGGGTCTGAACTATATGCTAATTTTAAAAAATGTTCTATGGTAGCTTCATCATTATATAACGGTAACTACTTTTTTGCCTCTATTGAAAAACAGACGTGGTCTGGTGGTACTTCTGAACCTGCTACGCTATATATGACTAAAGATGCCGGCACTACTTGGACAACAACAGGACTTACCGTAACGGGTGCTCAAACTATTACTGATGTCTTGCAAATACCAAGTGGAAAGATAATAGCATCTGTTGTGAATAAACGTATTGATTTTTGGCCTGGTAATACAACAACCCCAACTTCTGGAAATATTTATTTTAGTGACGATAGCGGAACCTCTTTTATATCATCTGCATCTTTTACAAGTCCTATATCCAAAATGACATGGGATGCAACTAATAATAAAATATGGGGTATTACTTTTAAAGGAGAAATATATAATAGCTCAGATTGGAATGTAATGGTATCTTCAATAACAGGTTATGATCCGGCGTATCCTCTTACTGAATCTTTTGATGCGGGGATATTATATTCAAATACAATTCCTCCATCGATGATTGCATTTTCCAATTCCAACTTTGCGACTCCTGTTTTAGTTTACAGGAGCACTGATGCTGCCGGTAGATTTCCCTCAAATTCATGGTACGAAGTAACTATATCAAGTGGTGTGGGGAAGGAACTTATTGATTCACATATTGAGGACATTGTTGTCGATTCAAGATACACCGATGGCAGTCATTGGGGGTTAGGTACGGTAGAAGGAGGTTTTTATTACACAACCGCTACACCTATGGGAGTAGCAACATCTAATGAATTTTTTATGCAGACAGGCATTGATACGACTGGTTTATATTACGGTATAAAAGAAAAAAACACAAGCCGTATAATAGCACAGTCATGGAATAATTTATATCTGTCAGAAGATAATGGAAGTACATGGAACTGTATTTACCCGCGAAAAGGTGTTGATGCCGGTTCCTGCAGGTATGCCACAATTGATCCGGCAAACAGCCAGAAGATATATTTGACTTCGGGAAGGAAGATTTATTACACGGTTAACAATGGTGGGGATTATTTTGAAAACACACCACTTTTTGATTTTGCAACATTAGGTTATAACAGTGCAAGTCAGTATCTTACAAATCTGTTAGTTAACCCATCATCACCTACCGTTATGTATGTCGGAATTGCAAATGATAGTGCAGGAGCAACTCTGGGTAAGTATCTTTATAAAAGCACTAACGGCGGAGCCAGCTGGTCACAAGTATCGTCACTTGACTGTCATGGTATTATTTTCATTGCAATGGACATGAACGAACCGGATACAATTTATGCGGCCTGCAGCGACCAGGCATTGATTGGAGGAAATTTTTTAGGCAATGGTGATGGTTTATTTAGGTCTATTGACGGAGGAACAACGTGGACAAATTTAGGTTTTCAGGGTACGAGAGTTTCATTGATATCGCTTGACCCGGACAGACCTAACTATATAGTCATAGGTTATCAAATGACATCTGACCCTGTAAGCGGATTCACTAGCCACTCGGCAGTTTCAACAAATAAAGGAACCACATGGAAAGATCTATATAAAGCATCTTCAGAAATGGATTATGACGTATTTTCTGCAACAGCACCGGTTGATACTGTTTCACTTATAAAATTCGGTGATACGATTTCTTTTTTAGTTGGTGATTATATTTATTCCGGCGATGCGGATGGTCTTGTTTATATGGCAGGTATAAGTACTAATGTAGGTGTTGGTCCGTTGTATAATGTTACAACATTGCCAACCCAGATCAGATGGATTTTCAAAGGTTCTACTTATGCAACCACAGGCAGCGGACTTTACAGCTTAAACTTAACTCTTCCAAGTAGAATAACAAATACCGGCACTACAACATATAGCGGCGGAAGCATTAAGATGTACAACTACCCCAATCCATTTAATCCTAGAAGTGGTGAAACATCTATTAAGTTAAGTTTGCCCGCAACTGCAAGGAAAGTAAAGATAAAAATATACAGTTTATCCGGAGACCTTGTTTGTGAAGATACTTACAATAACTATGCCGGCGGGTTTTCATATATATTTACTTGGGATGGAAAGAATAAAAAGAACGAACTTTGTGCACCCGGAGTATATTTTGCAGTCGCAGATGTAGATAACAAAAAAGTAAAACATAAGATAGTAATAATCAGATAATTTTTTGCTGTCATTGCGAACGTAGAAGTTGCAAATCCCGCTTATGGGACAATCTCGGATGTTTTTGTAATTGCAGAGATTGCTCTGCATTCTTGAAATTGTAGTCGCAGACCCTCGGTCTGCATACTTAACAGTATTAGTCCGTTAAATTTTATTTGACTTTTTAAATATATTTTTTATAATATTCTCACGTTATTTTGATTGATTAATATTTGGAGGGTGTATGAAAAAGATACTTTTGTTTTTTGCGAGTTTACTTATTGTTCCATCGTTTGTTTTTTCTACTACCGAATATGTTCCCAAAAGCATTCCAGGCGGCTGGGTAAGAAGAATTGTAGAAGCACCGAGTGCACCGGGCACATTTTACGCAGTCAGTTACGGAGTATTTAAAAGCATCGATGGCGGACAAACATGGGTAAGGAAATCTTCGGTACAGCCAAGCAATTCAGTAATAACTGCAAGCACGGGTACGATTTACGGGAACCATCATACCGGTTCTGTTGCTGTAAGTCCTTCAAATGCAAATCTTGTTGTAGTTGCTGATGAAGGCTGGTCGCCTATATGGAGAAGCGACGATGGCGGCGATACATGGACTTGTATTCCGTTTCAGGCAACCGGAGACAAGGGGATGAGGGCTGTGCTTGTCACATCATCGTTATACAACGGAAATTATTTCTTTGCCCCGATTGAAGAATCAATTGGTGGTAAAGCTGAGACCGAAATTGCATCGGTTTTGAATATGAGTACGGATGGCGGTTTAACATGGTTGCCAACTGGATTAACGACAACAGCTTCCGAAAGTATAACCGATGTCATACAGATACCCTCGGGTGCCAATGCGGGCAGAATCGTCGTGAGCGTGGTTGAAACATGGATAAGTTTCAACCGCGACAACCAGAATTGCCCTACAACCGGAAAAATATACTACAGCGATAATATTACGAACGGGTCATCGTTTACACAGGCAGCTTCTTTCACCACTCCGGCATACAAAATGACCTGGGATTCCACAAATAATAAGATATGGATGATTACAAGCAAGGGGGAAATATACAACAGTACAGACAGTATAAATTGGAGCACAATGATTTCCTCGGTACCTTTTAATACAACTTCTACAGGGCACCGTCCGACAGGCATATTATATTCGACAACAACTCCGTCTTCTATAATGGCTTTTGGAAATACAGACAGTTCCCCGGGAGTGATTATTTACAGAAGTTCGGATTCTGCCGGCGGGTTCCCGTCGAATTCATGGAAAAACATAACATTGCCAAACGCAGTCGGAAAAGAAAAAATATCTCAAGTTTGCAATGATTTAGTCGTCGATTCAAGATACTCAGATGGCAGCCGGTGGGGTATCGCGGAAAGCGAAATGGGATTCTATTACACCACAAGCACTGCACTCGGCGTTACGACTTCCGGTGACTTCTCTTCACAAAGAGGAATAAGTACCCCGGATTTGACTTTCGGCATAAAAGACCCAAGTACAAACCGGCTTTATGTTGCAGCCGGTCATGCAGTATATTATTCTCCGGATAACGGCGAAAGCTGGTCCCGTGTTTACCCGCAACTGGGGATGGATGGCGACCCGGTGGGATATTTGTCGTTTCTACCCGGTAATACCTCAAAAGTATTTATGATGGCAAATCAGCTGAAAATCTATTACACCAACGATAACGGAGCAGACCATTTTAATAATGTTCTGGTTGATTTTACGGCTGCACCGTATAGTTTTAATATGTTCACCCAGCATCCTACAAACCTTATTATAAATCCGTCTAATCCGGCTATAATGTTTATAGGAATAGCCAATTCTTCTACGGTTACAACAACCGATAATTATTTATACAAAAGTGTTGACAGCGGTACGTCATGGTCGAAAGTGTCTTCTTTTCCTAATACTCACGGTGTCAGCTATCTGGCAATACATCCTACAAACCCGGAAATAATTTATGCCGCATGCAGTGATCAGTCTGTTGCCGGTGGCAACTATACCGGGCACGGCGACGGACTGTATAAGTCCACCGATACTGGTAACACATGGACTAACATAGGATTCGCGGATGCGAGAATATCAATGATATCCATAGACCCGGCTACTCCTGACAATATGATAGTCGGATATCAAAACGCCACCAGCGGAGGTTCTGCTATTTCACTGGATGGAGGCAACACATGGGAAAATTTAACATACTCGGATTATGATGTTAACAAAACAAGTAACACTGAAACAACGGCACCAACGGATAACGGAGAACTCGATATAAAATCTAAAAAAATAATGCCGAGAACCGATTACGGTAATCTGTTATACAGTGGTTTAACATTTATTGCAGATGGTTTAATTTATTCGGGTACCAATAGCGGGACAGTCTATATGAGTAGTGATTTAGGTGTAACCCCGCTGAAACCCGTGGCAGTATTGCCGACAGCAATAACATGGTTGTTCAAGGGTTCCGTCTTGGCTACAAGCGGCAGCGGGCTTTACGACCTTACATTCACGACAGGTACAAACACAACAACAACAACATATGCAACATATAGCGGTAATGAATTAAAAGTATACAACTACCCGAACCCTTTTAATCCCAATATAAACGGACATACAACTATAAAACTGAGTATATCACGAGCAACAAAAAAATTGAAACTAAACATATATTCTCTTTCAGGCGATCTTTTAGTTGACAGTTCTTTTAACAATGTCGTCGGCGGTTTTTCCTATAATGTGGAGTGGGACGGCAAAAACGATAAAGGCGAATTATGTGCTCCCGGATTGTATTTTATTATAGTCGATGCCGATGGAACAAAAGCAAAACATAAGATAGTAATTATTAGATAATATTTTACTGTCATTGCGAACACATTCGCTACATTCAGTGTAAACTCCGTGAAGCAATCTCAGGTGTTTTTGTAGTTGCGAACCTTAGCCTTAATACTTAAATAGTAATAATTTCGTTAAACTTTACTTGATTTTTTTAATAAATTTCTTTATAATGTATATATGTGTTTTTGACTGGTTTACGTTGGAGGGCATATGAAAAAAGTGTTTTTGTTTTTTGCGATTTTACTTGTTGTTCCGTCAATTATTTTTTCTGCAACTGATTATGTCCCAAAAGGTATTCCCGGTGGGTGGGTAAGAAGAGTTGTGGAAGCACCTTCTGCACACGGAACTTTTTATGCGGTAAGTTATGGGTTATTTAAGAGCGTAGACGGCGGTCAGACGTGGGTAAGGAAACCATCGGTTGAACCGACAGCTGCAGTATTGACTGCAAATGGCGGAAGCGTTTTTGGAAGACACTGTACCAATTCTGTAGCGGTTAGTCCAAACAATGCAAATCTTGTAATAGTTACTGATTCGGGATGGTCACCATTATGGAGAAGCACCGACGGTGGAGATACATGGACATGTATAAGTTTAGGTGCTGACGGGAATGGAACGAACAAAAGAGCAAACATGGTGGCATCATCATTATATGATTCAAATGTATTTTATGCTTCGGTTGAATCCTTTTTGCCCCCAGATGGTCCTTCAGCAGCAACACTTTATAAATCCGTTGATGGTGGTATTAACTGGTCGGCAACAGGATTAACGCTTTCAAATGCTGAGACCATAACTGATGTCATACAGATACCGTCAGGTGCAAATGCAGGACATATAGTGGTAAGTGTTATAGATGAATATCTTGGTTTTAACCGCGATAATGCTGCAACTCCTACCACAGGGAAAATTTATTATAGTGATAGTAGCGAAACATCGTTTACTCAGGCTACAGCATTTACAGTGCCTGCTTATAAAATGACATGGGATAGTGTAAATAGTAAAATATGGTTAATGACTAGTA
The DNA here is from genome assembly GCA_028718185.1 of Elusimicrobiota bacterium. Taxonomy (NCBI): domain Bacteria; kingdom Pseudomonadati; phylum Elusimicrobiota; species Elusimicrobiota bacterium. The sequence continues at coordinate 28,498 of JAQUMH010000013.1, read as the reverse complement.
AAGGCGAAATTTATAATAGTGCAAGCGGTGAAAATTGGGGAGTATTTGTTTCTTCAATACCTGGGGCAGTAGCAAACGGTCACCGTACGGTTGGCATATTGTATTCCAGCGGAACAATACCAAATATTCTTGCATATGTGAACAGCGGGAACCAGCCTTCGGCAATAGTTTACAGAAGTACTGATTCTGCCGATGGGTTTCCTGCAAATTCATGGAAAGAAATAACGCTTCCAAATGCATTAGGACATGAAAGAATTACCGGAATGGTTGAAGATATAGTTGTTGATTCAAGACATTCTGACGGCAGCCACTGGGGAGTAGCTGAAACAGGTACGGGATTTTGTTATACGACAAGCACAGTAGCCGGTATAACAACAGCTGGTGAATTTACACAGCAAAGCGGCATTTGTACACCTCAATTGAATTATGGGATAAAAGACAGCTTAACACATAGAATTTATGCTGTGGCAGGCAACAGCGTGTATTATTCTGCAAATAACGGCGATACATGGGCAAGGGTTTATCCTCAAAAAGGAGCAACAGCTGATATGTGTCAATATGTATCATTTGCTCCTAATAGTGCTACCAAAGTATATTTAACTGCATCATTAAAGATTTATTATACTAACGATAATGGAGCAGATAATTTTGGAAATACTCCTCTTGTGGATTTTACAAGCAAAGGTTATAATTCATCTATAAATTTTCTGACAAATTTAATTATTAGTTCTTCAAACCCGAATATAATGTTTATAGGTATCGCAAACTCTTCTGCCGTTGTTACTACAGATGATTATTTATGGAAAAGTGAAGATGCAGGATTGACGTGGAATAAATTCACTGCGCTTCCTAAAACCCACGGCATTTTTGCGCTTGCAATTGACCCATCGGACTCGAATATAATTTACGCAGGATGTTGCGACCAAGCTTCTAGTGGAGGAGGGTTTGTAAGCCATGGAGACGGTCTTTACAAAACCACGGATGGGGGTGCAAATTGGACTAACATAGGGTTCATAGGTGATAGAATATCACTTATTTCTATAGACCCGGATAACTCAAACAATATCGTTGTTGGATATCAACTACCTGGCAACGGCACTGCAGATGTTAAAAGCCATTCAGCTGTTTCCACGGATGCCGGTGCGACATGGAAAGATCTTTATGCTACTTGGAGTGATGATGTAACAAACAATAATGATACTCTTAATTTAAATGGAAGCACATCTACTTCTAGCGCTAATCCCCCACAAATATTCAATAGTCAATTGGTATTTGTAGTCAGTGGACTTATTTACGGAGGGAACGCAGAAGGATATGTTTTCATGAATGATGATTTAGGTGCAACATCGTTAAAAAAAATTGCATTGCTTCCTACTGCAGTAACATGGATATTTAAAGGTTCTGTGTTAGCTACAAGCGGCAGCGGGCTTTATGACCTTACTTTTTCAACGGCGTCAAGCACAACAAATATTTACACAGGCAGCACATTAAAGGTATATAATTATCCAAATCCGTTCAACCCCAATAAAGACGGTCATACTACAGTAAGATTAAATATGTCAAATACAACAAGAAAACTGGATATTAAAATTTATACTCTTTCCGGCGATATTGTAGCTGACAGTACTTTTGATAATATAACAGGCGGTTATTCATATGCATTTACTTGGGATGGCAGAAATAAAAAAGGTGAGCTATGTGCTCCGGGAGTATATTTCTTATTAGCTGATGCCGACGGCACAAAAGCAAAACATAAAATAGTAATTATAAGATAGATTTTTAATTATTTTTGTAGTTGCAGAGCCTCTTGTCCGCCGAAGGTTCAGTGGCGGATGCTCTGCATCCTTTGTCGTTAAACGGGGGGACAAGATGAGAAAAGAATTTTTAAGAAAGGTTGGATTGTTGGTATTGGTTGCAGTAGTTTCTGTAAACGGTCTTTATGCAACAAGTATTGGAGACAACGCGGGGACAACAAGTGGCGAGTTTTTAAGATTAGGGGCCGGTGCGAGAGCAACCGGTATGGGCGAGGCATTTTCAGCGCTTGCTAATGATGTGTATTCATTATACTGGAACCCTGCCGGATTAAGCAAAGTAACTGAAAAGCAGGTATTGTTAGCTCACACAATGTGGTATATGGATGTTAATCATGAATATGCTGCATATGTTCACCCGCTTGCTGAAGGCAAAGGTGCTCTTGGAATAAGCATAACATATTTGATGACAACATTTGAGAAACGGGCCGGAGATACTGAGTTAGCTGATTCAAAAGGAGATGTAGGCGATATGGCATTGGGAGTTAGCTATGGTCGCGATTTAAAATATGATATAAAAGGCGGACTAACTGCAAAATATATCAGTTCTAAACTTGATACAGAAAAAGCGACAGGATTTGGATTTGACATAGGATTACAGCGTGTATGTCCGTTATGGGAAAAGATGGATATGGGACTTACGGTAACGAATCTTGGCGGCAGTTTAAAATATGTAGATGATTCAGTTTCTATTGGCAACATGCTGGATTTAGGATTTGCAGTAAAAGAAGCATATTTTAAGAACCTGAAAGTAGCATTAGATTTAAGAACATTGCTAAATGGTTCAATGTCATCGGTAAATGCCGGTGCTGAGTATGTATGGAATATAAACGATAAATGGTCATTTGCACCGAGAGCAGGTTTTGAGTCGTATGAAAGCAGGATAACAGCCGGGTTTGGTGTTGGCTGGAAAGTATATCAGTTAGATTACGCTTTTCTGTCTAATTCTGATTTAGACAACAGTAATAGAATTTCTTTTAATGTGAAGTTTTAGCTCTCGGAGTCCGTAGCTACCGCAACGGACGAGAAAGCTATCCCGCCGAAGGCGTGGATAATACCATAAACCAACATGAAGCAACATTAGTATTGCAAAAATATAATTTTTTTTATATAATTCTGCAATGGCTATAATGAATTTGTATAAAATCAAAGTAAGGAAGTTATTTTTAGTCCTGCCTTTTTTGTTACCAACCATCTGTTGTTCATTGTCCGCTTCTCTTCAAATTGGTTCAGAAGTTGAAACGGGGGGAACTAGTTATACTAACCCCAACTACACCAAAACATCATCTGAAAAAAATTCTTATCTTTATGAAAAGAGCCGATTATATGTTGAAGGTGACTTAAAAAAGAACGTTACTGTCAGTTTTAAACTTTTAAGCAGGGGAGTATTCGGAAAAGAACCCGGGAAAGAATACACAACAGTAAAATCATCTGTTACATTTATAAACTATTCACCTCAAGTTGAAAATGTATTTATTAAATTTTCGAATGTAAATAATTTACCTGTTGATTTAATTTTGGGAAGGCAACCAATAAAAATAGGACAGGGTGTAATTGTAGATGATGACGGACTCGGATTTGATGCTGCCCGCGCGAAATGTTTTTTACCTTTTAATGTTGATATTGATGCTTTTCTAATAAAAAGGAAGGAACTTTCAGTAACACAAATCACAAGCGAAAAAGATGAACAACTTTATGCAGCAGGTGCTAATTGGGTTTACGACAATACCTATAATTTTAGAGCATACTATTTTATTGAAGAATCATCGAGTCCGTTTAAAAAAAACTTTATATCAATTCGTGCTGATGGAACGTTTAAGCAAGGTGTGGATTATCGTTTAGAACTTATTAAATCAGGAGGCGATTACTCGGGTATTTCATATTTATTAGGTGTAACAGCATACACAAAATTAAGAAAACTTGGTAAAACATCGGTAAACTTTGAATATGCTGTAGGAACAGGAAACGAAAAAAATCTTGGTTTTATGCCGACATATGGTCATAAAACCGACGGGCTTGAACGTGCCGGATATGGGGAATATTTTGGTGCATCTTTAAGCGATTTTTACGGTGGAATACCATCTGCCATATATCAAGGAGTTCACACCACATTACTGGGTATTGGTTTTGAACCTTATAATTATCTGAACTTGAATTTTGATTATTACATTCTCTTTTCTATTGACTCACCAGCCGGATTGGTGTTTACCGACCGTCAAGTTGGGGAAGAATTGGATATGTCATTAAAATACAAATATACCGAAAACTGTTTTTTTAAACTAATTTATGGCAGATTTTCACCATTAAAAATCTTAAAACCAGAAGGCGAAACAACAAAAATATTTGCTAATAAAATCGGCTGGTCAGTTTCAGCTAAATTTTGAGCCTGACACTAAATCTTTGGACAGGCTCACCTGCCAGCGCTTTGTGGCGGGTGCATGGTAATAAAGGAGGGTAGAATGAAGAAGTTAGTGTTGATTATCGGAATAGCAGGGTTCTTGGGGCTTGGGATAATTGATTTTAGTAGTGCCATAGAACCACTAAGGAAAACAGTAATAAAAGAATCACCTAAAAGAACATTAACAGCAGATGTTCCTTCAAAACGCACAGGTATTGGTTTTAACAGTCAACTATCTAATTTGGGAGTGGATTCTCTTTCAATCAGGTATTGGACAACAAAAAAAGTAGCGATAGAAGCGTTACTTGGATTTTCACTCGGTGATAACACAATTTTTAATATCGGCGGTAAATTCTTAACTGTTTTGAAAGCAGAACAAAATCTTAATCTTTATGGGTTTGGAATTATCGGTATTGAAAACTATGATTTAGGATATGCTAGTGATACTTCTTTTATGGCAGGCGGGGGATTTGGAGTAGAATTTTTTCTAAGCGGACTTGACAACCTTGGTTTTGGTACCGAGCTTGGATTGATTTATAAAAACATAAACGATAATAACCAGTTTGGAACATCTTCCGGATGGTTGTCTTCCGTCGGAATAAGATATTATTTATAAAAATAATTATTACTTTCATTACTTAAGAACTACGAACTAACGAGGTAGTTCTTTTGTTTTGTAAAACTATTATAAGCCCATCTATTTCGCTTTGTGCATATAGTCATGAAAAAAAATCTCCATTGTTTAGTGTTCTTAGATTCTTAAGTTGTACTCGAAAATAAACATCAAAGTACAAAACATATAATATCAACAAGTTACCTGATTATTTAAATAATTCAAATTTATGAAGAAATTTATATTATTTTTTATTTTTTGCATTTTTATTTATCTTAAATGTTTCGGTGCGATTTTAGATAAAGGCGAACCAAGGATTTATAAAGGAGAAAACTTATCCGCGGTTGCCATGCCAATAGGAGGTATCGGTACCGGTTCTATTTGGCTTAACGGAGAAGCCAGATTGTCATCTTGGCAAATATTTAATAATATCAATGAATTTAACCTTCCTGACAGTTTCTTTGCCATACGCATTAAACCAAAGAATGGCAAAGCACAACTTTACGCATTACAGACAAAGTTGTTAAAAGAAATGTCTGGTTTTAAAGTACTGGATAGCCTGTCATATCGTGGTGAATATCCTATTGCTGATATAGATTTTGAAGCATCTGCTTTACCTGTCAAAGTTCATATTAAAGCATACAATCCAATGATACCGCTGGATGCAAAGAACTCAGCTATTCCATGTGCAATATTTCAGATAACTGCAAAAAACACTTCTAAGAACAACTGCGAAGTTTCACTTGCATCATTTCTTCAAAATTACGTAGGATATCCTGATTATGGATGTAACCGTATAATTTATGAACAGGATGATAAAAAACCGTTATTATATATGACAAAACTTGATGCTATTGTCATTAACGGACTAAGCGAAACCTTGGACCAAAAAACAGTCAAGACCTTATCACAAGTTGCAGATGGCGGCGGTGTTTTACTTGCAACAGATGTAAAACCGGGTTTTTTCCATTTTATAACTGAGACACGGAAAGAACTAAAAAATCCTGATGAATCAAATATTATATTTGAAGATTTTGAAAAAGGTTCTTATCCGGGCTGGAAAGTGAAAGGAGATTGCTTTGGTAATAAACCTGCGGGAGGAAAATTAAACGGTCAGTCGAACGTTACAGGTTTTTTTGGTAAAGGTCTTGTAAATACATTTAATAATGGTGATGCTGCAACAGGCACATTAACATCCAAGGAATTTCTAATTACTCACAAGTATATCGTATTTTATATTGGCGGGGGAAATTATAAGAAATCAACATGTATAAATATGAAAATTGACGGAAAAGTAGTTTGCTCTTCAACAGGTAAAAAAGCTGAAAAACTTGAGTTAGCATTTTGGGATGTCAGACAATATAAGGGCAAGAAGGCAGTAATAGAAATAATAGATAATGAAAAAGGCGGTTGGGGGCACATCAATGTTGACCAGATATCTTTCACAAATAAAAACTTTGATAAAGATTTAGAAAGTTTAATAAACAATTTTACTTTATCTTTTGAATCAGCGATTCAAATAACCGGTAGCACAAATGATATTGTCATTAGTGATACCTCGGATATACTTAAAAACAGTGACGATGAAAAATGGATTATAAATGGATATACGAGTTTGAAAAGTAATAAAATTAAAAATGCCGGTTATAAAATTTTAGCTAGTGCAAAAAACGGGACGCCGTTAATCATAGAAGGACCGTTTGGTAAAGGACGTATCGTGCTATGTTTAGCAGGCGGACTACCCCAGCGATGGATTATGAGTATTGATGAAATAATGAAAAAAACATACGAGAGCCAATTAAAAGCCGGTAATATGACGTTGTCGGTGATTGGAGAAAAAGTGTCAGCGTTGACAAATTGGAAGAATTATAAGAAAATTGCCGGTGATTTAATTGATGATGGCAAGTTCATTAGTGGCCCTATCGATACCGGAATTAGTAATTTAGGAGAGACATTCAATGGTGCGATTTCTGTTCCTTTTGAACTCAAACCAAAAGAAGAAAAAACAGTAACGTTTATAATATCCTGGTATTTTCCGACTCGCGGTTCTTGCCCGGACTATGATACTTTTGGGCACAAGAGCAACATGTATTGTAACTGGTTTAATAATTCCAAAGAAGTTGCAAAGTATGTGGCAGCAAATTTTGATTATTTAAGTAACACAACCCAATTATATCATGATAGTATTTATGAATCAAACCTGCCGTATTTCATGATAGATGCATTTACATCACAATCAGTAATAATGCGTTCCCAGACGTGTTTCTGGTCAAAGGATGGTTACTTTGGAGGTTATGAAGGATGTGACCCTGATGCCGGATGTTGTCCTTTGAATTGTACTCATGTATGGAATTATGCACAGAGCCATGCGCGATTGTTTCCATCCATTGGTCGCAATATGAGAGAATCAGATTTGATTACATGGTTAAAACCCACCGGAGAAACGTCTCACCGGCAATATGCAACAAATATAGCATTCATTGATGGTCAGGCAGCTACGATAGTAGCTGCTTATCGTGAATATCAAACTAGTCCTGACAATAGTTTTCTTGACAAAATCTGGACTAACTGTAAACTGGCAATGAATTGGTTGATAACAAAGATAGATGACGATGAAGACGGTGTCCCAAAAGGACTTCAGGATAATACATATGATTGCAAGATATCAGGTGCCAATACATTTATCGGCTCGCAATATCTATCCGCGTTAGCAGCTGCGGAAAAGATGGCGGAGATAGAAAATGATTCAGTATCTGCGTCAAAATATAAAAAAATAAGGGAATCGGGAATGAAAAACCAGGACGAGTCGCTCTGGAACGGTGAATATTATATTCAGGTCCCTGTTGAACCGGCACGCAACTATAATACCGGTTGTCTTTCCGACCAGTTATTGGGACAGTGGTGGTCATACCAGTTAAATCTTGGTCAATTATATCCTTTAGACAGGGTAAGGAAAGCAATGAAGTCAATTATGAAGTATAATTACCGTATGAACTTTGTAGGTTTTATACAGAGCCACAAGCGTGTAGTAGATGAAGAGAGCGGCTTATTGAATTGCACATGGCCGAAAGGTAATCGTCCCGAACCTTGCATACTCTATGCTGATGATATCTGGACAGGAATAGAATATGCAACCGCGGGACTGATGATATATGCAGGATTAACTGATGATGCTTTACAGATAGTTAAGTCTGTACGTGACAGGTATGACGGTAGAATACGGACAGGATTAAACAGTGGACCAGGCGGTAATCCGTTCAATGAGTTAGAGTGCGGAAAATTTTATGCCCGTGCAATGAGCTCATGGTCATTGCTTCTGGCATCACAGGGATTCATTTACGAAGGTCCAAAAGGAATTCTTGGTTTTAAACCAAATTTAAACCCTGAAAATCACGTCACCTTTTTTACAGCAGCTGAAGGGTGGGGGATGTTCAAACAGACGCATATTAATAATAGTCAGACTGAACAGATACATTTAAGCTATGGCAAACTACGTTTAAACAAATTAATCTTTGAAATACCCAAGAATGCATCAAAAATTATCACATCTGTTATGGTGTCCGGTAAAAAAATACCGGTTATTTCTAAAGTAAAAGATAAAGAAGTCCAATTGTCATTTTTTAGCGAATTAATTTTGAACAAAAATGAAACTGTTGACATAACATTGAATTGGTAGTAAAATCTATATATCTAAACAATACTTAACACAGATTAAAAATTAGATTACATACTAATTCAGAAACCAGATTAGTTAATCTGTGTAATCTGCGATATTATGAAACCACTTCACATTGTTTTCCTTTGGCATCAGCATCAACCATATTATAAGAATCCGCAAACCGGTGAATACCTTTTGCCGTGGGTACGACTTCACTGTACGAAGGATTATTTTGATATGGTTGCTATCCTTGAAAAATATCCTAACATCAGGCAAACATTCAATCTAACCCCATCGCTTATGGAGCAAATTATAGACTATTCAAATGGTGCTACTGATGAATTCCTGAAAATTTCGAGAAAACCCGCAAAAGAACTTTCAAGAGAAGACCGGATTTTTATATTAAAAAACTTTTTTATGGTCAATCCTTACACGATGATAGAACCATACCCTGCTTACAACGAACTTTTTAGAAGACGGGGATGGTTGGCATCGGATGACTATTTGAAAAGAATAGAACCGTTATTCAGCGTTGCAGATATGCTGGATTTAGTTGTATGGTTCAATCTTTCCTGGGTTGACCCTTATTTCAGGGAAACTAACGAAAAAATTAAAAAACTATTTATTAAAGGCAAGAAATTCTCGGAAGAAGACAAACAACACCTCCTGGATGAAACGACAAAAATAGTATCATTAGTTCTTCCAAAGCACAAAGAACTTCAGGACAAAGGACAAGTAGAAGTAATAACTTCTCCTTACTATCATCCTATTCTTCCTCTTTTAATTGATTCCAATATCGCAAAAGTAGGTATGCCTTTTGTAACTCTGCCTAAATCAAGATTCAATTACCCGGAAGATGCTGAAATACAAATAAAAAATGGTTTAGCACTTTATGAAAAAATATTCCAAAGAAAATCAAAAGGTATGTGGCCATCTGAAGGTTCCGTATCTTCCGACATAGTACCAATGGTCGCCAAAAATAATATAAACTGGATAGCTACCGACGAAGAAACACTTTTCAAAACATTGAACATGAAAATCTTTTCGAAAGATGTTCTTTATAAACCATACAGAATTAAAGTTGATGATTCTTCTGTAAATATAATTTTCAGGGACCATGAACTTTCTGATTTAATCGGGTTTGTTTATCACAGGGTTGATGCAGAAACAGCAGCAAATAATTTTATAGAACGGCTTTATAAGATAAAAAGCTCACTTAAAGATAATGAAGACCATCTTGTAAGCATAATACTTGACGGCGAAAACTGCTGGGAATATTATCCAAATGACGGCATAGATTTTTTAAATGCTCTTTATAGAAGACTTTCTGATGAGGAAAAAAATGGACTTATAACAACGACTGTTTCTAACTACCTTGAAAAATATCCGCCAAAAGATGAATTAAAAGGTATTTTTCCAAGTTCCTGGATTAACGGTAATTTTGGAATCTGGATAGGTCACCCGGAAGATAATCTTGCTTGGGATTGCTTAAATCAGACAAGAAGATTTTTAGCAAGCAAAACACAATCTGCACCGCCGGAAAATGTTAGAAAGGCGTGGGAGGAAATTTATATTGCTGAAGGAAGCGACTGGAACTGGTGGTATGGAGATGATCACTCATCAATGAACGATACTGAATTTGACCAACTTTTCAGGGCACATCTTATAAATGTTTATAAACTTTTAAACGAAAACGTGCCTGATAATCTTTACCTATCAATAAAAAGACAAGGTAAACCGGGTAATTTTATCAATCCTGTTGCCTTTATTAAACCTAATATAGACGGTATTGTCTCAAGTTATTTTGAGTGGTATAACGCCGGTTTTTACGATGTCAGGAATGCTGGCGGTGCAATGCACCAGACAAACACATATATTAAAGCAATTTATTGGGGATTTGATGAAAATAATCTTTATTTCAGATGTGATTGCAATCAACCATATCTTGAAGATATTAAACTAAAAATTATTTTTATAAAACCTGAAACGAAATTTATTGAAATTAACTCTTCAAAAAATTATGTACATTTCGGAACATCAGAATTAAAAGATTTTGCAATAGGGAAGAAGGGAATTATTGAATTTTCAGTTCCTTTTTCTGAAATTGGCACAAAAGCTGGAGATACAATTGAATTTGTTGTAGTCAGCGAACAAAAGGGGATTGAAATTGAAAGATGGCCATATCACACCTCCATAACACTTAATCATCCGGATAAACACTTTTCAGAAGAATATTGGTCTGTATAACCTAAATTTAACCTCCATACAACCCGTCCAAATCACACAATACTCGTTTTTCTGTGCTGCGACCATGGAGAATACCATTTATCGCCTTTTACCATTTGTAGTTGCTTGCCATTGGCAAGCCTAATTAATATTAGTAATGTAGAATACCTGTTTTTATCTATGTCCATAACCCACGATTTGTCATTTAAAAGTCAATTTATTGGCTCGTGGCAATCATTGATTTTGTTATAATATACTTCGCTACCTGCTATCGGCGGGTTCAATTGCATTGTGATATAATTTATTTTGTCTGACCTCTTTTGACACCTACACTCGTGAAAATATCTATTATTTCAGCAATTTTTAGTCATATTTTAAGTAACTTTCGTCTTATTTTATACATATCATTCGACCTTAAAACAAATAGAATTGCCTGATTCTTGCCTCTTTTCACCTATTGTATGGTTCGCATAAGATATCTTATGTTAAGTTTCTAGCATATCCAACATGGGTGATTGCCATTTAAGCATATCTAATAATATGTATTAGAAATTGCTATAATATTGCCAATTATTCGGCATTTTTGACTGTTACTTAATAATATTTATTGGTTATAGTGGGTTGGCACTTGACATAAACAGCATTTAAATTATAATTTTTAAAATATTTTGTTTTTATTAAAAAATTAATTAAATTTAGGGAAACCATGCAAAAATCATTAAATTCAAAAATTGGCACTTTGCCCAATTTTCTAAATTAGCAATAATTTTAGTAAATTATAGAAAAAACCATGAAAACAGGTTCCTCAGAAATTAGACAATTCTAAAAAGGGCAGGAATTGAAGTTACTGAAAAATCATGAAACCCGGTAAAAATCAAACAATCATAAGAAGCTTAAAAAAGAGGTGATAAGAAACATCAAAAAATCCGAAAAAAGAGGTTAAAAACAAACAAAAACAACCAATTGTCGTCGTAATATGACAAGTTTTGCAGATTTAAGTGGTATATTTATAAAATAAAGCTTATTCTTTTACTCCCCTTCGACCACACGGATCAGACCAGATTAGTAACAATTTTAATAAATTTAATAAAAAACAAATAAAGTAATAAAAATAAATTAACAATTAAAAAAAAAGGTATGAAACTATGTAAAAAAATAGCAATTACTTAAATATATTTAAAGGGTCAAGAAAAAAAAGGTGATAAGCAATACTAAAAAACTTAAAAAAAAGAGATGAAAAAAGACAAGAAAACAACTAGTTATCGTCGAGGATTGTTATGTTTTGCAGATTTTAATGGTTATACTAAAGATAGTTATACAATTTTTACTGTTTTTTATCTTTATTCTGGATACAAGATAGGCATTTGTCAAGAATATCATCTTTTACAAACCCTTTTTCTTTTCTGATTTTATTCATCATTAAATCGCCACTAGATATAGAAAAACAGCATATCATACAAATTTTCTCATTTAAAAGCCTGCAATCTACTTCTTTTTTTGTTTCTTTGCTACATAACGTACAAATCATAAAAAAATACCTTTTAAGAAATTATGCCGATTGCAATCGTTATATAACCACCTATAAGCAGAAAAGGAGAGAGTATACTAGCCCAATTATCACCCTGTGGATTTGTTTTAGTCAGAACCAAAAAACCAACAATTACAAGCCCAATACCGGCTAAAATAACAATTTTCCCTCTCTTTGATATAGGTTGTAATGAAATTTGTTGCATTTGAACTACTTTTTGCTGCTGGTGTTTATGTTTCATTTTAACCTCTTATAAAATATAAATTTTAATCTTTAATTCTCTTATCACTTTTTATTCTCAATCTATTTCCACTTACCTACTTTCCCGCTTATCCGCTTATCCGCTGCCATTATTACATCTTTTCAAACATATCTTTTGCTGCACCACACTCAGGGCAAACCCAGTCTTCCGGTAAATCTTCAAATTTAGTGCCTGGCTGCACGTTACTTGAAGGATCACCTGCTAAAGGGTCGTATACCCATCCACAAACAATACACTTCCATTTTTCCATATTAGAACCCCTAATTTAGTTTTTGTGCCTCTTTCAACAAAAACTATTTATTGTTTTGCTTCCCATTTGCCGTCTTTTGTTTTGGATATTTTTAATTTTGCCTGACAACGCGGGCAAGTATATTTATCGCCTTCCTTTACGTTTTCTTTTAAAATAAATTCCTGCTTGCATACAGGGCATACAACGGTTGAATTTTCGGCAAATATAGTTTCAACGGGTTTAGGACCTTGAACAGAAATCATAACCATATTTTTATCACCTGAATTAACGACCCCATGGAAAACATCCGATGGACCATAAATAGAAGACGTAGGACCAACAATTATTTGTTCACTACCAATCGTAAATTCCCCCACCCCTTCAATAATATAAAACATCTCGTCTGTTGCAGGATGTTTGTGAAATGGAAGAAATTGTTTTGGTTTAAAATAAAATGTATTAAAAACAATTTTGTCGGTTTCAAGCGGGACCTTTTTTAAAAACTTTTCCGATGAAAATTCCTTTAAATCGTTAATTTTAACAGTTTGCATTTTGATTTCTCCTTTTTTAATAGACTCTTAACACACCCAATATGTGCATAACTAAAAATAAAATGGATATTAAAGCAAAAATTTTATGATACTTAAATTTTCCTGTAAAACCAAGTATAGCAGTAGTAATAATAAGAAAAAAACCGGTAATCCCAAACCAAATGAAAAGCGGCTTGCCTAAAATAATCATTTCGCATACCTCCCGGGTTCTGCCTTGAATTTTGACATGCAATCAGGACAACAGAAATAATATATCTTGCCTTTATATTTTGCTGCCATTGTTTTTTTGCCAACCATTACTTTTTCTCCCATAACCGGACATTGCGAAACAGTACTATATTCTGTCTGAGCGGGAATATACTTCTCAACTGCATCTGACACAGGCGTCGAAATAGATGCTGATTCTGTTGTTACACTCTTTTTGCAACCTACAACAAAAACCACCAAAAAAACAGAAACAATTACTATAAAATCTAAAACCTTTTTCATTATCCTCCCTTAAACTATACTTTTAATTGAGACAATCTTACAAAATGCTTTCTTTCTTCTTCAATAATTTTATCTAAAATATTTTTATCATCGTCTTGAACATAATTTTTCGCTTCAAGATAATAGAGTATGGAATCTCTTTCAATATTAAGTGCAAATTGTATTACTTCAGTAATTTTCTTAGTTTCAACCGATTTCTTATTGAATACTTTATCACCGGCATATGCTCTTAAATATGCAAAATATTCATCGTTATATGCTTCTACAGGTTTATAATCTTCGACTTTTTTTAATAATTCTTCAAATATTTTCTTGTGTTTTACTTCTTCATCTGCAAGTGTCAGAAAAAGTGATTTTATTTTTTCATCTGATATTTTTTTGACTGACTCACGATAAAACTGTTCTCCGTTTTTTTCAATCTGAATAGCAAACTCAACTATTTCACTGACTTTAAAAATATTCACTTTTCCTCCGCTTTCCGTTTAGATTTTACTCAAAATAATAGTATTGTCAATAACCGCCATATTTTAGGTTAAAAAAGCCGTCCTGCTTTTATAAAAAAATATTGGGATAATAAAAACATTGCAATCCCGAATATTTTTTTTACTTTTAGTGTAAATGTTTCCGATTTTATTATTGTGTTTATAAAACCGGTAAACGTACCGGCAATAATTATAATAGTGCCTAAACCAAATGCATATACTAACAACAGAGTAGTTCCGAACAAAACATTTTGTTTAGTACCTACATATGTAAGTATAATAGCAAGAACAGCTGCGGTACAAGGAGCAGCTATTATACCTGAAACCAAACCGAGAAGAAAAGATGGAACAAAACCTTTGCTTTTCCCGCCTTTTGCGGAAATGTTCGGCAAATTAAAAGCAGGTAATGAGATATGTATTATATCCATAAACCACATAGCCATTAACAAAATAACGTTGCCGACAAAAATATATGTCCATGGGTTTGACTGAACACTACCGAACATTTTTCCGGTCAATGAAGCAATTAAACCAAGAATAGAGAAAGTTACAGACATTCCTAATACATATAACACAGATAACAAAAACGCTCGCAATCGCGACTTTACCTGCAATGCACCTATATAACCAATTATTAGAGGAAGAACCGGAAAAACGCAAGGAGTAAAACTCGTAATTATACCCGCTAATAAAACAAAAATATATATTATAGGATTATTATGAGCGATATTATTTGAAATAATATTAGTTAAAAAATCCATATTTTCTACAGAACCCCTGTTAGTGCTTGCTCAATTTTTTCTTTTGAAACAGCTCCGGTAAACCGTTTCATTTCTTTGTCATCTTTAAAAATAACAATAGTAGGTACACTCATAACTCCATTATCAATCGCCCTTTGCAGATTTTCGACAATATTAACAACCTCACTTTTAATATCTGTATGTAATTTCAATATTGATTCAAACAACGGTTCAACTTGTTTGCATTGAAAACAAGTATTGCTTTTAAACAGAACAATTGATATAGCCATAGTTTATTCCCTATTAAGCAATATACATTTTTAGAAATTAAAATATCATTAAGAAAAGATTAAAATATTCTAATTGTATGAACTATGTTTTTATATATTTACTTAAAAAGTTTCGCGGAATTTAAAAACACGATAAAATCAGGAAGTACATGGGCAATAGCAGCACCAGTAGGACTTAAAATTCCGGCAGCAGCAAGCCCCATACCGACAACATTGAAAATTATACCGAGTGTGATATTTTGTTTAATCGTTTGAAAAGTCCGCCTGCCTAACAAAATGACTTCCGGTATTCTTGAAAGGTCATCATTCATTAAAGCGATATCGGATGATTCAATCGCTACATCAGTTCCCATAGCAGCCATTGCTATACCGACATCCGCTTGAGTTAGTGCAGGAGCGTCATTTACACCGTCACCAACCATAACAATTTTATCGTCTTTACTAAGAAGTTTTTTTATCTGTTCAATCTTTTCTTCAGGGAGCATTTCTGTGTATACAGTATCCATACCCAGTGTTTCCCCTATCATTTTACCGGTCCTGTCATTGTCGCCGGTAAGCATTATAAGATTTTTAATACCGTTTTCACGTAATTCAAATATAGTTTCTCTTGCATTATGTCTTATAACATCTGCCACAGTAATAACTCCGCAGACTTCATTATCATGTGCCACAACAAGCGGTGTTTTACCTTCAATTTCTAATTTCTCCATATACTCATTTATTTCTGACGGAAAATTTACTTTTTCATCTTTAAGTAATTCCCTGCTCCCCAAAATAATTTTTCTGCCTGAGTATTCCGCTATAACCCCTTTACCCTTAATAACATAAAATTGCTTTGGGTCAGGAATATTTATTTTTAATTCCTCCGCTTTTCTTAAGATTGCTTTTGACAGCGGATGTCCTGAAAATTTTTCAGCGATAGCAGCACATTCAACAACCTCAGTTTCATTATGAACACCATACCTTTTTATTTCAACAACCTTAGGTTCTCCTATAGTCAAAGTACCTGTTTTATCAAAAACAATTGTTTTAGCTTTACTAAGGTTTTCTAAATATATCCCGCCTTTTATCAATATACCCCTTCGTGACGCTTTACCTATAGCTGCAACAAATGCAAGCGGAGTAGCAAGCGCTACTGCACAAGGGCAGGCAACAACTAAAACAGTTATAGCTATCTTGAAATTCCGCGTAACTAAAAACGTTAGAATAATTATTATTAAAACAACCGGTGTAAAATAATTAGTAAAAACATCGGCGATTTTCTGAATTGGTGCTTTTGAGGACTGTGCTTCTTCTATCAGTTTTATAATTTTACCATACGTGGAATCTTCCCCGATTCTTTCCGTTTCAATTTGCAAAAAACCTGAATCAACAATAGTTCCTGCATAAATAATATCGTTTATATTTTTTTCAACAGAAATACTTTCCCCAGTAATCATTGCCTGATTTACTGACGCAGACCCATTTACAACCTTTCCATCTACCGGAATTTTCTCACCGGTTTTCACGACAATAATATCTTTTAATTTTACATCTTTTACATCTGCCTCAATCTCTATTCCGTCTTTTAGGACCTGGGCTGTTTTCGGAGCAGCCTTAATCATGCTTTGAATTGCCGATTTAGATTTAGCTGTTGTATAATCTTCGAGAAGACGCGATACAAGAACAAGAAGTCCCATAATAGTTCCTGCCATAAACTCACCTATGACAAGAGTCCCCAAAATACCCAACCCCATGAAAGCGTCAGCATCAACAAACCTATTCCTTATACTTGAATAAATTGCCCTGAAGAAAGGCCATCCGCACCATATTGTAGTCGCAAGAAAAATATAATTTAATTTGCTATGTGTAAAATGAAGCAAATGTCCCAAAATAACTAAAAAACCAACGATAATTAATCTAATAATATCATATTTGTGTATTCCTTCTTCTATCTCAATTTTATGTTTTTTTATACCATACCCAAGTTCTTCAACTTTTTTTAAAACCTTATTATCCGGTAAATCTTTTTCATAAGTTACATTTAAAATTCCGGAAGCAAAACTCACCTGCGCGTCTTTTATCCCTTCAACCTTTTTTACGCTTTTTTCAATATTTACAGCACAAGCCGCACAATGCATCCCTTCAATATAATATTTTTCTTTTTTATCAATTTCACCCATAAGTCGTTACCACAACAACATCATCTTATCTTTAGTTATAATATTTTATTCTTCTATATAAAAACCAAGTTTCTGAACGACATAGAGACATTTAGGCGAATAAACCGTTAAAAAATTTCAATGTTTGAACGAAGTGAGTTTTGAAATTTTAGGTTTATTAGCCGTTAAAAATGTCTCGTTAAGTGAAAAAACTTGGTTTTTATATAACTACATTACTACTTCTATTTTACATCTTTAACAACACTTTACCGTTTGCTAAAAGATATCCTATTTGTCTGTTATCTTTTGTTTCTACCCTTCGCCCAACTATATTTATCTGTTTAACATCAACATTAACCTGCCCGACAAGACCCACCAAAATATTTTCCTTTTTCATTTCTTCATCTGTTTTATCTGCCGGTTTATTTCCTACAAAACCGGGATTCTCTGAATATATGCCCACCAGAATATCCCCCGGTAAATAATTTCTTACTTTTCCGGTATTTATATTTAAACCTACTAAATCCCCTGCTTTACAATCACCTTCTTTTTCAAACCACTCAGCATAATCTGCACCACTACTCTGACATTTATTTTTCGCTGGTGTTATTAGATACACAACGCTGCACGATATTGCCGCAAAAGCCAGACAGCCCGTTACTGCCAAAACTTTACGCATAATACCTCCATTTAAAATTCTATTAACTATCACGTTTGCGTAGGGGCGGGCTTGCCCGCCCATTACTTTTTTTATTCTGCTAAATATTTAAATCTTTGCCTCATAAATTCTATATTTTTTATACAATTTACCACCCATTGCTTCTATGCCCTTATTGATTAAATCATTATCTTCAAGCGTCCATGAAAGTTCTCCGCCGGCAGGATAACCATATTTCCTGCAGGCATTTAAAATTTCACAATAAAGAATTGCTTCAAGCCCTTTACTCCTGAATTCTTTTTTTACACCCAAAGCCATCAACCTGACAAATTTTATTTTTCTCTTCCAATATAAAAATTTTAGAACCCCAATAATACCCATTTTACCATTAAGTTTTTTTAGCACGAAATTATAATCCGGAACAGTAAGAGTGGCGGCAACAGGGACTCCATTAACTTCTAAAAAATGAAATATTCTCGTATCAATAAGCGGTTTCAAACCTTCTGCCATATAATCTATTTCCTCGTTGTTCATTGGCACAAATCCCCAATTTTTCTCCCATGCAGAATTGTAAATATCTTTAAAATATTGTGCATCCCTTTCAAAATTTTTAAGATCAAAATTTCTAACTCTTATATTTTCTTTCTTTTTAATATGTTCGACAATTTTCGCTATTCTTGGAGGCGCATCATCTTTCGCTGACCGTACCCAGGCATATAAGTCTTTTACCTTTTGTAAACCGGAATTTTCAATCAAACCCATATAGTAAGGCGGATTATATGGCATCATAATTACCGGAAGTGAATCAAAACCGTCAATCAGAAGTCCACATTCATCATTTGTAGAAGGATTCATAGGACCACGGATAACTTCCATACCTTCCGATTTTAGATATTTTTTTGCTTCAGACAAAAGCTCCCGTGCAACATTAACGTCATTTACACAATCAAAATAACCGAAAAAACCGCATTTTTCTTTTTGGAAAGAATTAAAATTATCGTCAATAATTGCAGCGATCCGCCCTGATATTTTATCATTTTCTTCAGCAAGAAATATTTTAATTTTTGAATGCTTCCAGAAAGGATTTTTTGGTGAGAATAGTTTCTTAGATTCTGCTATTAATGGTGGAACCCAGAATTTTTCATAAGGCGTTCCTTTATATAATTTAAACGGGAATTTTATGAATTCGTTAAGTTTTTCAGGCAAACTATAACTTTTTATCTCCATTACACATCCTATTACATAGTTTTTGTGAGCATTTCAACAAAAACTATTTTACTGCCACAATTTTTTCATCCAGTGTCTTAACTGTTTCATATTGAACATATTATAATGAAAACTTCTTTTTTTTATCCAGGGTCTATTGGTATCAATTATACCCAGTTCTCTGCCGGCATACTCAAACGCTTCAAGTACCCTGTCCAGCTGCTCATCTGTATGAGTTGCCATAATACTTACCCTTAAAAGCGCACGACCGGGCGGTGTTGCAGGAGAAACAATCGGAGTTGTAAATATGCCATGTTTATAAAGCATCTTCCACATATGAAAAACCTTTTCGTCTTCACCTACAATAATAGGTATTATCGGTGTTTCACTTTTACCTGTGTCAAATCCTAACGCTTTGAACCCTTCCCTCATTTTTTTTGTATTTCTCCATAACCGTTTAATTCTACTTGGGTCTCTTTTTATAACTTTTAGAGCTGCACGTACTGATGCCACGTTCGCAGGACACATGCTAGCGGTAAATATTAAAATCCGTGAAAGATGTTTAAGATAAAAAATTATATCTTCGTCTGCTGCAATAAAACCACCTGTGGAAGCAAGTGATTTTGAAAATGTCCCCATTATAATATCAACTTTGTCTGTTAAACCAAAATGTGCTGCAGTTCCTTCTCCGCCATTTCCAAAAACACCAAGACCATGTGCATCATCAACCATTACCCGAGCGTTATATTTTTTTGCGAGCTCAACAATTCCCGGAAGGTTTGCAATATCGCCTTCCATACTATAAACTCCGTCAACAATAATTAATTTGCCTTTTTCAGTACCAATAAATTTTAAGACCCTTTCCAAATCAGCCATATCATTATGCTTAAATTTTATCATTTTACCGAATGAAAGCCGGCAACCGTCAACAATTGACGCATGGTCATATTCATCAACAATAGCATATTCGTGAAGCCCCACAATTGCTGAAATTACTCCAAAATTTGTCTGCATACCGGTTGAAAAAAGGAGTGCTTTTTCCTTACCTACAAAATCAGCAATCTCTTCTTCAAGTTTTACATGAATATCAAGAGTACCATTCAAAAATCTTGAACCAACACAGCCAACGCCATATTTTCTAACTGCCTTTATAGATGCCGCTTTTACCCACCAATTTGATGTAAGCCCGAGATAATTATTAGACCCCATCATAATCATTCTTTGACCTTCAACAGTTACTTCCGGATCCTGACCTGATTCAACAGTATGAAAATATGGATACAATTCATTCTTTATCAAATATTTAGCTATCTGAACACTGTCATTTTTATAACACTTATCAAAAATATCCATATCCAACCTCTCCCCTTTTCTATTCCTATCGCACCATCCCACTATCCCACAATCGCGCTATTTTTTATATTTCTTTTGCTATCAAATCGCCTACTTCAGAAGTAGAATATCCCATTTTTCCTGCATCCATTGACTTCATCTTTCCGGATGCCAATATTTTTTTAATTGAGCTATCAATAATTTCAGCAGTTTTTACTTCTCCTAATACATCCATCATCATAGCACCGGCTGCAATTGTTGCAATCGGATTAATTACATTTTTACCGGTATACTTCGGTGCAGAACCATGAATCGGCTCAAACATAGAAACGCCTTCAGGATTTATATTGCCGCCTGCAGCAACACCGAGCCCACCCTGAATAACTGCAGCTAAATCTGTAATTATATCGCCAAATAGATTATTAGTTACAATCACATCAAACCAGTCAGGGTTCTTAACAAACCACATACATGTTGCATCAACAAACGCATGTTCTTTTTTAATATCAGGATATTCTTCACCCATTTTGTAAAATACCCGCTGCCATAAATCGCCTGAGTATGTTAAAACATTCGCCTTATCGACAAGCGTAATAGTATTCTTCTGTTTTCTTTTTTTTGTTATCTCATAAGCATATCTAACACATCTTTCCACACCTTTGTAAGTATTAATGTCTAATTGTGTTGCTACCTCATCTTTAGTATCTTTTTTAAATACACCGCCGGTACCGGAATATGCGCCCTCAGTGTTTTCTCGGACTACAACAAAATTTATATCCTTTGGTTCTTTGTTTTTTATCGGTGTATATACACCGGGATATAAAACAACAGGTCTTAAATTAATATATTGGTCAAGCTCAAACCTTGTTCTCAACAGAAGTCCTTTCTCAAGAATACCTGCTTTTACATCAGGATGACCGATTGCACCAAGAAAAATAGCATCTAATTTCCTAAATTCCGGAATTGCCGAATCCGGCAAAATTTCACCCGTTTTCAAATATCTTGCGCCGCCAAAATCATAATTAACCAGTTCGTATTTTACACTTGTCTTTTTACAAGCCACTTCTAAAACCTTCAAACCCTCTCTAATAATCTCAGGTCCCACACCATCACCCGGCAGCACTCCAATTTTGTACTTTTTGGACATTACTCCTCCTTTTACATTGTATACCTATCACCTGATTTTAAATCACGTAAATATTTCCTAATTCTTTCTTTTTCAATATCATCTATATTTTTAAATTTCATCCCCATATATGATTTCCCTTTTTCTTCCCTAGACCATTTAATTTCCACTTCTAACAAAAACGGAGGTGCTTTCTCAAATCCGAACTTTATTTTCAACTCATTCGGTATTTGTTTATCTTGTTTTTCAAAACCTATTTTACAACCAGATGCCGAAAAATCCAACAAACGCACTTTAAATAAGATATTATTACCAACCACATTCCATAACTCTGCTGGTAGATTTACCCGGGGTCGACTCGCTTGTCGAACATCTTTCATTTTGAGCGAAGCGAAATCCGCCAAAGTCTCAGTGGCGGACAATCTTATCTCTTATTTCCCATTTCTGTCTTTATATAATTCAACAACCCATCTGAATTAATAATATTCAAAAGAAAATCCGGAAACGGTTTTGCTGAATATGAATGTTTCTGAGTTAAGTTTTTAATTTTGCCTTCTTTTATATTTATTTCCAATTCATCACCATTTTTTATTTTCTGCGATGCTTCTTTTGACTCTAAAATAGGTAATCCAATATTTATAGAATTCCTGAAAAATATCCTTGCAAAACTCTCTGCTATCACACAGGAAACACCTGCTGCTTTTATTGATAAAGGAGCATGCTCGCGTGATGAACCACACCCAAAATTTTTACCGGCAACTATAACATCACCTTTCGAAACATTCTTCACAAAATCCTTGTCGATATCTTCCATACAGTGTTTAGCAAGTTCAGCAGCATTCGCAGTATTTAGATACCGTGCAGGTATTATTTCATCAGTATTAACATTGTCCCCGTATTTGTGTGCCTTCCCTTTAAATATCATTTTTCATTCCCTCAATAATTACACCAGTTAAATTTTAGTTAAATATTGTTGACTTTATTAGAAAATCAAGTTTTTGAACGATATAGAGACATTTAGGCGATTAAACCGTTAAAAAATTTCAATGTTTGAACGAACGAAGTGAGTGAGTTTTGAAATTTTAGGTTTATGAGCCGTTAAAAATGTCTCGTTTAGTGAAAAAACTTAATTTTCTAAAAATATTCAATTACTAATCACTCAGGCAAAGCAATCTTCCCAACTATAGCAGAAGCAGCAGCAACAGCAGGATTAGAAAGATAAACCTCACTTTCCGGATGTCCCATCCTTCCCACAAAATTCCTATTTGTTGTCGCAATTGCCCTTTCACCTTTCGCTAAAATACCCATATGCCCGCCTAAGCAGGGCCCGCAAGTTGGCGTTGAAACAGCGCAACCGCTATTAATAAATATTTCAATAAGTCCTTCCTTCATTGCCTCTAAATATATTTTTTGTGTTGCCGGAAAAATTATTGCCCTGACATCGGGATGAACTTTCTTACCTTTAAATATCCCGGCAGCAAGCCGAAGGTCTTCTATCCTTCCATTTGTGCAAGAACCTATAACTACCTGGTCTATTTTTATATTTTTCACTTCTTTCACAGGTTTAGCGTTTGAAGGAAGAGGAGGTAAAGCAACAAGAGGTTCTATCTTTGAACAATCGTATTCAATCACTTTTTCATATTTTGCATCTTTATCGCTTTTATAAATTTCATAAGGTCTCTCAGCCCGGCTTTCAACATATTCAATAGTTTTTTTATCGCTTACAATAATCCCTGATTTAGCACCGCATTCAATAGCCATATTACACATTGTAAAACGGTCTGACATTGAAAGATCTTCTATAACTTCACCTGTAAGTTCTATGGTCCTGTAATTTGCACCATCCACACCGATATCTCCGATTAAATGAAGAATCAAATCCTTACCGGTAACCCATTTATTTAATTTCCCTTTGAAAATAAATTTTATGGTTGACGGAACCTTTAACCAGACTTTCCCGGAAATCATACAAGCAGCAAGGTCGGTTGAACCGACACCGGATGCGAATGCACTCAAAGCACCATATGTACAAGTGTGAGAATCAGCACCTATAATAATATCACCGGGTAAAACAACCCCTTGTTCAGGAAGAAGCGCATGCTCAATCCCCATCTTTCCAACTTCATAATAATGAGTTAAATTCTGTTCACGGGCAAAATCTCTTAACATCTTCGCCTGTTCGGCAGATTTTATATCCTTATTAGGACAGAAATGGTCCGGGACAAGCACAATTTTATCTTTATCAAAAACTTTTTTCCCGCCGGCTTTTCTAAATTCTGCAATAGCGAGCGGCGCCGTAACGTCATTAGCAAGAGCAATATCAACATTGCACTCTATAAAATCGCCCGGTGTTACTTTCTTCTTTTCGCAACCCTGTGCCAAAATCTTTTCAGTAATAGTCATAGCCATAATAGTTAATTCTATAAAATATTTATTTAAAAATCAAGAAAAAACTTTTATTCAATTACTCTTTTTTTTAACAACTTTGTTCCTATAGTGGTAGTTATACCAACAGAAATATCTTAGCATGTTAAGAATTAAATACTATTGTTAGAAAAAATATGGTTTGATTAGATTACAATGTTTTGTAACTTTTCAAAAGTGGAGTTCCATCGCTTGGAGGGGGCAGGCATTTATACAGAGTTCACAAGCAATACATTTTTTATCGTCAAATATTATTTTTCTTGTTTTTTTATCAACCGTGAAGGCATTAACCTGACATATCGTAACACAAGCGCCGCAATGGGTACATTTTACATCATCGCGTTTTACATCTTTGCTCAGCGGCTGGATGACAATATCCAGACTTTCGAGATATTTTTCACCCTTTTTGTAATTTTCTTTAGTACCTTTAAGTTCCATAATAAGAAATGATTCCGATTCCGGAATTATATTTGCTTTTAATATATTAAATTCTAAATCAAAATCCTTTGCGAGTTTGTAAATAACAGGTTGTCCAACAAGCGGTTTCGGAAACTTTAGGACAATTTTTCTAGATATCATTTAGTGCCTCCCATATGAAAATTGCATGATGTATGAAGTATAATGTGTAATGTAAAAAACAAATTCTAAATACTAAATCCTAAACAAATCCTAATCTCTAATCTTAAATCTTAAATCTTCAATATAATCTATTCAATTGGTCTCTCTTTCAGCATTTTAAAAGTCATATTTGAATCGGGACCCGGTAATTTCTCAACCGGTTCTGTTAATAAAAATTTTCCTGATTTTATCCATTCTTTTAAAGTATTAGCTATCTCTAACGCTTTCGGGTAACTTGAAAGCGAAGCAGTTGGAACTTTTTTGCCCTGCAGTTCAATTTGTCCTGATTTCAATTATGCATAATTTACTTCACCGAGAGAACTACCGGTTATTTCCGGATAATTCTTACCATAGTCAATTATTTGTGTCCATATTTCTTCATCTTTAATTGCTGTAAACTTCGCCATATCCTCATCTAAAATAGGTATTGGAATACCTATGCCAACTGTAAGAGTTACTCCATAACCAAGCATGCTGGTCCCTCTCAGCCATTGTGGTTTCATTTGCTTTAAATCACCTATTACCGATATTGTACCGGCAGGTGCCTGAGGAGTCCTATTTGCTTTCCGCGTTACCACAGGATTATGCTGTGTTCCCTGCCATGACACAAAACCTATTCCACCGCCTAAAAATATTTTCGTGCCAATTCCTATCGTTCTGTAATACGGGTCTTTTAATAAAGGTGAAAGTTGCCCTGCTGAACAATATGTAGCATTTTCAATATTCGGCTTCAAAATACCCATGTAAGTATAAATTGTTTTTGCCGTAAGATTAATCGCACAATTGTAATTTTGATAACAATTCCTGAAATTAAAAAGCACTGCTTCGTTAACATCTTTTATATTTATTAATGTTTCTAGCTTTTTGCGGGGATAACAATCTGTTCCATGTGCTTCCGCAGCAAGTATTATATCTTTCCCGGCAACAAACTCTTCAATAACATGTGCACCGCCATACTTAAAATTACCCGGATAAAACTTATTACGCGGGTCATCATCAGGAACAACTGTAGCACCAAGCGAAATATCAGCAGCAGCGTAACCCGCATACGCAGGCACATCATTCAGGTAACAAGTTCCTGCTCCCAGCTTCATCCTTGGTTTTGTGTGACCTATATTCATATATATTCCGGAAGAACACATCGGACCAAAAGTCCCGGTAGTCACAACATCCACTTTTTGGGCAGCTTTTTTTACACCGTCTTTTTCTACAACACCTATCATTTCTTCAGCAGTCAAAATAACCGCTTCACCTTTTTTGATTTTTTCATTAATTTCCGCAATTGTTTTCATAGTTACTCCAATCTAACAATAGTTTAGGATTAAAAACTTTATTATTTACATAAAAATCAGTTTTTGAACGATATAGAGACATTTAGGTGAATAAACCGTTAAAAAATTTCAATGTTTGAATGAACGAAGTGAGTGAGTTTTGAAATTTTAGGTTTATGAACCGTTAAAAATGTCTCGTTTAGTGAAAAAACTAATTTTTTTTAAACTATGCTATCATCTAAACAAAAAAAAGACCTTCTAATAAGAAGGTCCTCAAATAATCCTTCTTATCGTTTTCCTAATATTTTTAGGAATTTAAGGCATTAGCACCTTGACCTTCCAATTTCTTGAAAGCGGTTGCTGTGGCTTCACAGGGCCTTTCCCTCCGCCACTCTTGATAAGATAATTTAATTATATAAAACTATTAAAATTTTGTCAATATTTGGTGTCGTGTAATTTTAAAATTTTGTCAAATGTTTGATATTGTGTAATTTTAAAATTTTGTCAAATGTTTTGGTGTTGTGCTAGAATACTTAAAAATTCCTGAACTTTATATGTCTTGGTTGTACTTTCACCGTATTTCCTGACTGCAATACTATCTGAATTCTGTTCTTTTTCACCGACAATTATAAGATATGGTATTTTTTCCATTTGTGATTCTCTTATCTTATAATTTAGTTTTTCGTTCCTGTAATCAATGGCGATTCTGTATCCGGCTAATTCTTTTTTGATTTTTTCAGCATATTCCTTCTGCCCATCAGTTATTGGTAAAATCTTTGCCTGAACTGGTGCCAGCCATAACGGAAAAGCACCGGCATAATGTTCAATCAGAATACCAAAGAATCTTTCTAAAGAACCCATTAAAGCGCGATGTATCATGATAGACTGGACAGCTTTACCTTCGTTGTCTATATATTCAACCTTAAACGCCTGCGGCAGATTAAAATCAACCTGAATAGTTGAACATTGCCATGACCTTCCAAGACAATCTTTTATTTTTATATCTATTTTCGGACCGTAAAAAACACCTTCACCTTCATCTATTTTATAAGGCAGTTCTAATTTTTCAATAGCATTTTTAAGCGCTTGTGTTGCTTTTTCCCAGTGTTCCAATTCACCTGCATATTTTTCAGGTCTGGTACTTACAAAACAATCATATTCCGTAAAGCCAAAAGTTTTAAGTATAAACAATACGAATTTTATAACATTAATTATTTCATCTTCAAGCTGGTTTAACGTACAATAAATATGTGCATCATCTTGAGTAAAACCTCTAACGCGCATTAAACCATGTAAAACTCCGCTCCTTTCATAACGATACACAGTACCCAGTTCGGCATACCTTATAGGCAAGTCCCGGTAGCTTCTCAACTGTGACTTATAAATTAAAATATGAAAAGGGCAGTTCATCGGTTTAAGCATATAATTCTGCCCATCTACATCTATCGGAGAATACATATTTTCACGATAGAAATTCCAGTGTCCGCTGGTTTTCCATAAATCAAGATTTGCTATATGCGGTGTATTGAGAAGTTGATAATCATTTTCAAGGTGTTCATTTTTCCAGAAATCTTCAATAATTTTTCTTATAAGCGCACCTTTTGGATGCCAAAAGATAAGTCCCGGACCTGCTTCCTCGTGAATTGAAAATAAATCTAATGCTTTACCTAGAACCCGGTGGTCACGCCTTTTCACTTCTTCAAGTTTATTTAAATATTCTTCAAGTTTTTCTTTTGTGTCAAATACAGTGCCATAAATCCTTTGGAGCATCTTGTTTTTTTCAGAACCTCTCCAGTATGCACCGGCGATAGAAAGCAGCTTAAAATATCTTATTTCTTTTGTTGAAGAAATGTGAGGACCCCTGCATAAATCAATAAAATTATCATGCTGATAGAGTGAAACATTTTCATCAGGAATATCATTTATAAGTTCTAATTTATATATCTCATTTCTTTTTTTGAAAAACTCAGATGCCTCTTTTTTAGACATCTCAGTGCGTATAAACTTATGGTCTTTCTTAGCTATTTCCTTCATTTTATTTTCTATTTTTGGAAGGTCTTCAGGACTAAAAGGCTGGGGAGTGTCAAAATCATAATAAAAACCTTCTTCTATTGCAGGACCAATCGCGAGTTTTGTACCGGGGAAAAGTTCACAGACCGCCTGAGCCATCAAATGGGAAGTTGAATGCCGCAGTATCTCTAAATCTTTTTCTTCTTTCTCTTTTGTATTCACGATATTAATTACTCTCTATTTTAGTGTATATGAATTTGAAAATTTATGAGATTGCTTCACAATAAGTCCGTTCGCAATGACCTGCAAAGTTGTCATTGCGGGCTTAATAGTACTAAAATGTTGTTTTTTTAATGGTTTTTTAAATAAATATACCATTTCAAATAAGCAATTTTATGTTTTTCAGATAAGCCTCTGTGTCTTTGAAAATCTGAT
>JAQUMH010000012.1:67500-70640 GCA_028718185.1 Elusimicrobiota bacterium | reverse complement strand
CAGCACAATTTCGCCGAATTCATCGTTGAGACAGCGCCCCCATCGTTACGCCATTCGTGCAGGTCGGAACTTACCCGACAAGGAATTTCGCTACCTTAGGACCGTTATAGTTACGGCCGCCGTTTACTGGGGCTTCAGTTCAACGCTTTTCCTATCTTGCGATAAGATAACATCTCTCATTAACCTTCCAGCACCGGGCAGGCGTCAGACCCTATACATCATCTTACGATTTAAGCAGAGTCCTGTGTTTTTGCTAAACAGTCGCAGGGGCCACTTTATTGTAACCCTTTCACAACTGACTTCCGACAGACAGAATCAGGAAGTGAAGGGTATAACCCCTTCTCCAAACCCTATCAAATCTGTTTTCCATCAGCACTACTCGGGCACCTCTTCTTCCGAAGTTACGAGGCTATTTTGCCGAGTTCCTAAACGATGATTCAATCGCGCGCCTTAGTATTTTCTACCCATCTACCTGTGTCGGTTTGCGGTACGGACATATCTACATCTCTCTTTACGAGTTTTCTGGGCAGTGTGGTTGAATTACTTAATCCCGCTTGCGCGGGACTGGTCACCCCAATTTCCATCGAGGCAAATCCGCACATTCAATCGCGGACCAATCTACCCTCCTGCGTCTTCGTAAAAATAATAACGATATAAATATGGTTCCGGAATATTAACCGGATGCCCTTCACCTACCCCCCATTTAATTAGGGACTCGGCTTAGGACCGACTAACCCTGAGTCGACGAACGTTGCTCAAGGAAACCTTAGATTTACGGCGGACAGGATTTTCACCTGTCTTCTCGCTACTTATACCTGCATCCTCACTTCTGTTTCGTCCAGCACTCCTTTCGGTATGCCTTCACCCTAATACAGAACGCTCCCCTACCCCGTACTTTTAACCGAAGTTAAAAATACAGCCGTGGTTTCGGTACTATGCTTTAGCCCCGGAAATCTTCGGCGCAGAACCGCTTGACCAGTGAGCTGTTACGCTTTCTTTAAATGATGGCTGCTTCTAAGCCAACATCCTGGCTGTCTAAGCAATTCAACATCCTTTACCACTTAGCATAGATTTTAGGACCTTAACCGACGGTCTGGGCTGTTCCCCTTTTGCACGTGAAGCTTATCCCTCACGAACTGACTCCATTGTTCTTAAATATAGGCATTCGGAGTTTGGTTAAATTTGGTAACCTGGTTAAGGCACCTACTCTATCCAGTGCTCTACCACCTATATTAAACACAACAGGCTAGCCCTAAAGCTATTTCGGGGAGAACCAGCAATAACCAAGTTAGATTAGCCTTTCACCCCTAACCCCAGTTCATCTAGGAGTTTTTCAACACTCAACAGTTCGAGCCTCCATCCCGTGTTACCGGGACTTCACTCTGACCAGGGTTAGATCACTTGGCTTCGGGTCTATTAAATCGAACTAATCGCCCTATTAAGACTCGCTTTCGCTCCGACTCCTACCGTAGCTCTCACTACGGAATTAATCTTGCTCGATCCAATAACTCGCAGGTTCATTCTTCAACAGGCACACCATAACGCATTCCGGCACTAACAATTCCGACAAGTCGGAATCTTCGTAACCAGCATAGCGCTCTGGTAGCTTGTAAGCATACAGTTTCAGGTTCTTTTCACTCCCCGTCAGGGGTTCTTTTCGCCTTTCCCTCGCGGTACTAGTTCACTATCGGTCAGATGAGAGTATTTAGCCTTGGGTCGTGGTCGACCCAGCTTCACACGGGTTTCCTCGTGACCCGCGCTACTCAGGATACCACTTCGAGTTCTAATTTTTTCGTTTACGGGACTATCACCCTCTTTGGTTCACCTTTCCAGAACAATTCAACTAAAATTAGAATTTGTAACTCTACTTATGTGGTCCTACAACCCCGCTGTGCAAGCACAACGGTTTGGGCTCTTCCGATTTCGCTCGCCACTACTTTCGGAATCACTATTGTTTTCTCTTCCTCCGGTTACTGAGATGTTTCACTTCACCGGGTTGTTTTCCTTAACCTATTTTAAATTTCAGTTAAGGATTTTCTATATTCCTATAGAAAGGGTTCCCCCATTCGGAAATCGCCGGTTCATAGGTTGTTTGCACCTCCCCGACGCTTATCGCAGCTTACCACGTCCTTCATCAACTTCATCTGCCAAGGCATCCACTGTACGCCCTTTACTACTTGACCATATTATTTGACTCACACATAATTTAGTTCATCGCTTTCTATTTCATAGTTTTAGTTTATACAAACTATGAACTTTTTTCAATGAACTCAATCTGTATGATTCTTTAAGACACTTCTTGCCCTACATCTATATACTGTACATATTACAGTCCCTTATTATGACTAAATTACTACCAACTATTTAAATCATTTTAAGGATTTTATCAAAGAACCACTTTAGCTAAAAGTTCGTAGTTCATTGTTCATTAGATTAACATTTTTTATAAACTTTGAACTTCCAACTTTGAACTAGTTTGGAGGTGAGGTGATTTGAACACCCGACCTCATGCTTGCAAAGCACGCGCTCTCCCAACTGAGCTACACCCCCACAAACAACGGTAAGTGGGAAGTGGGAAGTGGTTTTAACTACTCCCTACTTTATACTTCCTACTCCCTGATTTTAAATGGGCCCAAAAGGAATTGCACCTTTCACCTCACGCTTATCAAGCGTGCGCTCTAACTAACTGAGCTATGGGCCCAATATAGCGAGTGTAAATCATATCTACAGATATATAAATATTATATATCTTGTAAAAAAACGTAGATACAACCCTCTTTCCCATTTTTTTAGGGTTTTAAAAGAACATATATAGTTCGTAGTTTTAATTTCTATGAACCTTTATATTTCTACTATTTGTTCTTTAAAAACTGAACAGTGTGATGAACGACCTAAAACACTAAACTAACATAAAACTTTTAACATCTTGTGTTGGTTTGTATTCTTTCTCCTTAAAAGGAGGTGATCCAGCCGCACATTCCCGTACGGCTACCTTGTTACGACTTCACCCCAGTCATAACCCATACCATAGGCGACTACCTATCTCTTGCGAGAATCGGCACATTGACTTCCGGTACAAATTACTTCCATGGTGTGACGGGCGGTGTGTACAAGACCCGGGAACGTATTCACCGCGACCT
>JAQUMH010000012.1:0-65000 GCA_028718185.1 Elusimicrobiota bacterium | reverse complement strand
TCCTCAAAATATTTCAAATATGTCGCGGTTAATTCATTATTTTCCAACCGTGTTAATGACGCCGGATTATAATATATAGCATTTACATCGTCTGCTACGGCGATGTATGCTCCACCCATTGCTAAAGGTCGAGCCCCCATACCAACCTTTAAAAACTGGGCTCCGGTTGTTCCTACGCCTTTGCCATAGAGACAGGAAGTAGGAAGTAGGAAGTAGGAAATAACTGCGATTAGAATTAATTTAATGTTTTTATTCATAATAATCTCCGATAAAGTCAATTAAAAAGATTATTAACACCATTAAAAGATTAAAAAATTTAGAAATCTTTCAATCTTTTAATATTTCAATTTTTTAATTGTTTTATGATTTCTTCTTGAACTTAAGTAAAATTTCTTTTTCCCCTTCATCTGATTTTATTTTAATTTTAAGATTTTTATTTTTAGGTAGCGAAGCAGCAATATTTAAAATTGCCGGCGTATAATTTTCCACAAAAGCTATAATTGAAAAAGTACCTGCTATTTTTACTTCTATTTTTACAGATGCTTTAGCAACACCTTCCACAGGGGTTATCTGTAGTTCTCCGCTCCATACTTTACCGTCATTTGAAAAAAGTATATCAGGTGATTCAGATTTTAAAGTAATCGTCTCTTTTGATGTTTTATCCAACTTACCATTAATATCATTTACTGAAACATTGATTTCAAAAGGAACAGAAGATTGCGGTTTATTAGAAAGCGATTTAATACTAATCGCACCCTTTGATACAATTTCGTCCTGCCAATTTGATTGTTCTTCTTTTTTCGTATCACTTGGTGGTTCAGGCGCCCCTGCACCCACAGTTGTTTTTTTACCTTTTTTCACATTTACTTCTCCGAAATTATTCTTTACATTTACTACTCCTTCAAATACGGTTAGGTCTAACCTGTCGCCTGATAAATCTGTGTCAAATTCAGTTCCTCTAACCGCTACTATAGCAACAGGTGTATGTATTTCAAATTTTGTCTTGGGTCTGACCTTTGTCCAAACCCGCCCTGCTTTCATTTTAATTTGAGAACCTATCTTTTCCAGTTTCTCGGCAATAACAACAAAAAATTCGGTATTTTGATTACTTTTTATCATGGTACCGTTTGTAAATGTTACCGCTGATTGCGACTTAGTCAGTGTTTTTATCGTATCGCCTTCATACAAAAAATCTCCTACTTTCGCTTTTTTCCAGTCTTTCCCTTTATTATTCAAAACCTGAACACTGCCTTTAGTGTTTGTAACAATACCTGCCATCTGCGAAGAATAAAGAATACAAGAAAAACAATAAAAATAGGATAAAATCAGAAAAACATGAAAACTACATTTTTTAACTATTAATTTCATATGTATACTCCATTACTCCGTTTTAAAATTGTTATTTTTTTTTAACAATTTCATTATTCAACTACTATTTCAACACCGCTGATTTTTGATTTTCCACTTTCAAGTTCTGACATAATTTTATTAATATCCTCTTTAGTCTCTATAGAATCAATTTCATAATCTTCAAATAGTTGGAAAATTTTATCATTTGCTATATACTCCTTGAGCTTACTCCAACATTTCTTTTCATCATTTGAGTAATCAATTTTCTCTGCTTCTGCGGCTGCTGCTTTAGAACCGATAATATTTAATTTAAAATCAACATTTGTGTATGCTTTTGACTTATCTACTTTTACGATTGCTTCCGCATCAACATAACCGCTTGCAGATGCTTTTAGCTTATATTCACCAATTTCCAAATCTTCTATTTTGTACTCGCCGCCCGAGTTTGTTTTAACGCTGCCTTTCCCGGCACCATCGTATGAAACAACTGCATCCGGAAGTTTATTTCCGTCAGCTGTCATAACAGTACCAAGTATTTTTGCCTTTTCAACCACTACCGTAACAGTTGAACCCACAACTGGGGTGTAAACAGATATTTGTTTTGTCAAAATATTATTTTTTGAATAATCATCATCAAAAGTAATAGATGCCATCGCTATATTTGTTCCGTATACATTTGTTAAAAAACTAATATTTTTTATTTCACCCGAAGCAATACTATCAATATTTTGAGTGCCAACTAAACTACCGCTAAGATAAAGTGATACCGGTATTGAACTCTCTGTTTTACCACCTTGATTCTTCACGCTGACAATAACCTTTGGTAAATATTGTTCGGCTTTTATATCTAAAATAGCTAAATCTTTTGAGGTAGAAACTACCGCAGAAGCTTTTATAGTAAAATTAGAAGGTGTGGCTGTTTTGGCTACTATATTATTTGAAGCATCCAAACCTTCTACTTTCCAGTAATATATAGTACCGGCAGAAAGTTTTTTCCTAACATCAGCCGGATCCGATGGATAAGTATATTGTGTCATATTTGTTTCATCTGTAAAAAGACAATTGAAAAATGCAGCGTCATCATCTACATAAATACGGTATTTTGCCGCACCGGATGCAACCCACCTGAAAATAAGCGGGTTATCAGTTAAATCTCGCGCATAGTTTGACGGGTAAGTAAGTGTCAGGTTAGGCGAATACACTGAAAAAGTGGTCTCCTTCATAATAGTATTGGCAAAGACAACAAGTCTATAATTACCGCTTGTAGAGAAAAAGTTTGTTATTGGAATATATCTTAAAAATGAGGCACCTTCACCAATGGTCCCGGGTATGGAATTGCCGGTGTGAGTAAACCTGCTGTTTCCGGCAGCATCATATATTTCAAACCTGAAATTAATTCTGTCAAGAACAGTGTTATTGAATACCGTAACGTTAAAGTTGACCTTTTCTGTATTTGAATAGTTACTTCTCAACCCACCCAACTGGTCAGTCACAGTGACACTGCGAATTTCTAACGCCCTGGCAGATTGATAGGCTATCATACTGATAAGTATAAACCAAATCATTTTTTTTGTTTTTTTCATTTTAGCATCCTTAATTATATGAAAATGATCTTATCACTACACAACATATTGCAGACCAAGGGTCTGCAACTACACAATTACGGAAGCAGAGCTTCGCTCTGCCGCTACATTGACTATAGGCTCCCAGACACCGGACATTGGACTTCGGACTGTCTTTATTTAATTATCGCTAACTTCTTTTTAACTGTTGCTTTTTCACCTGTGTCAAGTTCTTCTAACTCAAGCACATAAATATATATACCGCTTGAAATTAATGAGCCATCCCCGTTTTTAAGGTCCCATATAAATTCATATTTAGGCGGTGTTTTTGTTATTTCATTGTTTTTTATCTCACGTACTAATTCACCGGCAATATTATATATCTTGATTTTTGCAGTATGATTAGTATTTGGCACAGCATATCTTATTGTTATCTTATTAATTTTACTTGGGTTTGGATATGCGTAAACCTCATTTGATATTAGTCCTAATGCCCACTTAAAATTGACTATTAATTTTTCACCTTCACGTACTTTCAGCTCTGATAATTCAGACATTTGAATCCCGTTAAAAGCTCTGGCTAAATATTTTCCCGGTAAGAGATTAGGTATAATGTAATTTCCGTTAGAATCCGTATTTATTTTTGCAATCACCCTGCTGCGCTGCAACAATTCCACATACGGCTGCTGGCTTGGGGCAAATTTACCGGCAAAACTGGCACGGCTGCCAAGTGTAATTTTTCCGACAAGCTGGGCAAGCTGATATTGTATCTCTAACGTAAATAAAATATCTGTGCTGTTCTCAGGGATATCCGCTTTATAGACTCCCGATTCAATATCGTCAACCATCCAACTGCTAACAACACGATAAACACCGTCATCCATATTTTCAAATAAGTAAGAACCGTCGGTTTTTGTAAATGTCTCGAAAAGTTTTGCAATACCGGAATTGTTATATAACTGCACAAGAACTCCCGTGATTGACTGACCGTTGGCTTGAGTCACCTTTCCGGAAATTGGACCCTTAACAATTGAATCGGGTGTTTGAATAATAATTTCCGTTGGACCGGTTTTTATATTTTCGCCATTTACGGAATACAAACGATAATAGTATGTTGTACTTTGCGTAAGACCTGTGTCTGTAAAAGATACTGAAACGGTAGAAGCAATAAGCAAGAAGTCAGAAGCGAGATTACTGGAGGAACGATATATTTCATATTTTGTATCAGGTGAATTACCATTTTCTCCCCAGGATAGCCCTATCCAGTTAAAATCCTTTGCGGAAAAAGCAAAATTAGAAGGTAAGCTTGCCAAAGTATATTTTGAAATAATTACAGAAGTACTCGAACCACCTAAATTATATACTTCTACACAACGACTATATTGTATATTTGGCGAAAGGTTTGTCTCTACCCAGCTTGTTGCATCAACCGATAGCGCATCTTTTAAAATAACACCCGTGGATGTTTTAACACGATAACCATCTTCATTAGTAGCTTTATCGGTCCAAACCCATTTGATTGAAGAATTGCTAACTCCTGTTGCCGTTAAATCTGTCGGTTGGTTAGGTTCAGTAATCATTATATAGAAAGTAGCTGATGCTACCGGTGATTGAATATGACTGACAATATCCCATGCACGGGATTCAATTTTATATTCATTATTCACTCTCCAGGAAGGTACACCCGTATATGTCCAAACACTTGCTCCTGCAGAGAGAGTTGTTGTAATCAAGTAAAGTGTATCTGTCCATATTGCTCCTGTCCAGTAACTGGATGAATAAGTTAAATCCCGTATTGTTATGTCAACAGATGCGACACCACTTACCGTATCTGATGCTGTACCGGAAATCGTAGGTAAATCTATATATGAGCTCCCATTATTCGGTAATGTTACTGAAGATTGTGGCGCTACCGTATCAAAAGCAAATGTATTTGTTGCATACGCTATCGTCCAATTATTAGAAGAATCTTTTGCTTTTGCTACAATCGTAACTCCTGAACCGTCTGACCCGGAAATATTTGCATATGTCCATGAAGAAGTCCACAACGCACAACCATACCATGTCTCTGATAATGTATAATCGTTAATATTATTCCAGTACAATCCATCAGCTATACGTCTTATAGAAACTACTACTGATGAAACAGCAACATTATCTGAAAAAGTACCTTCAACAAGGGTTGGTGAAGCCTTATAAGAACCGTTTGCAGGTTGTGTTATAGTAACCACCGGTGGTGTTGTATCAGTAGGCGCAGCCGCAGGTAAAGTTTCCGTTGAAATGACCGACGAGTAATCTGAATATATATTATCACCATTTTTAGCGTTTACGCGAACATAATAGATTGTACCCGGTTTTAAACCATACAATTCTGATGTAACCGGATCAAACGTAGAAGAAATTGTGTTACCTAACACAAAATTCACATTATCTGTAGATTTTTCAATATTGTAAACAGTATCTACATTATTATTATTATGCAGCCAGTTTAAATATATAGCATAACTTGAAATCATAGTTACATACGGACTTCCAGGAGATGCAGTCGCGGTATAACTGGTAATTGAAACGGACGACCAACTGGAACCACTTGCATTTACTGCTTCTGCAAACCTTGTGTATGCTGTATTTGTAGAAAGTCCTACTTCTAACCAGTAGGTTGTTCCAGTAAATGTTGTGTTCGCTAAATTAGGTGATAGTCTTGCCGCTATATCTTTGCTGCTAGAAATATATAATCCTATCTCATTAGTGGAATTATCATCAAACTGCCAGTAGATGGATGTAGTACCTAATAATGCTGATACTTTCAAGTTTGAAGGCGCAGTAGGAGCAGCAGATGGTTTTGTGGTAGTACTGGATTGGACATATGATGTCTGGATTTGGTCGCCATTAAATGCTATTACTCTAAAATAATACTCGGTTTCAGGACTTAATAAAGATACTGTTATAGTGTTATTAATAAGATTATTCGCAAAAGTTACTGCTGTGCTAACTGTCGCACCATAACACTCAGGATTACTGGATAAAATAACACCATATTTTGTTCCGTTAGGATTGGTGTTTGCAAACCATGTTAATGTTGCACTTGACGAATAAACATTAGTAAATGTAAGGTTTAATGGTGACACAGCCGCAGTGTAACTTGTAATTGAGACGGACGACCAACTGGAACCTGCTGAATTTACTGACTCGGTATATCTTGTGTATGCAGTATTTGTAGAAAGTCCTAATTCTAACCAGTAGGTTGTACCAGTAAATGCTGTATTTGCTAAATTAGGAGATAATCTCATTGTTATGTCGTTTGTTCCACTGGAAAGATATAATCCTGTCTCATTAGTAGAATTATCATCAAACTGCCATTGTATGGATGTCGGACCTAGTGATACTGTTTTAAGATTACTTGGCGGTACAGGCGGTCCAATTAGTGTAACAATTGCAGAAGATGTTTGGGAATATGCTGTCTCAATAGCACTCCCATTATATGCCCATACTCTGAAGTAATATGTAGTCTCCGGAGTAAGGTTAAATGCAATAGTAGTATTATTTATGAGATTATCTGCATATTTGACAAACGTACTGACTGTAACACCTACAAATTCAGGGCAGGTTGATTGAGCCACCGCATAAATAGTATTATTTGTTGGATTGTTGTTTATACCCCATTGAATTGTAACACTGGATTGACCAATATTGTTAACTGAAATATTCAATGGCGTGTTTGCTAACGTATATTTAAATTGTGATGATGAAAATGCACTACCGGATTCGTTATATACCTCAATATATGTTCCTGTAGAAATGTTTGCGGATAGACCTTTCTGCGTCCAAGTTATAGTATCCGTTGGCAAAGAAACCAATATAGCATTATCAGCCGCACGTCTTATGTAGTAACCATCTTCGCTATTTTGTCCGGAATTTGTATCTGTCCATGACCACTGTATAGATGCAGTAGAGAGTGCATTTCCGACATATCCAGAGATTCCAATTGAATTTACAGAGCCTGCCATGGTTCTTGTTGATATAGGTGTCTCATATCCATAGTTCATAACAGAATCCCCATTTTCCGACCTTACTTTAAAGTAATAAGTCACATATGGTAAAAGATCAGAAAGTATGGCTGTAGAAGTCGAATAAATACCATTAATTTCTTCCTGGAAACTATTAAATGTTGAACGTGATATCCAATAATTAGTTCCGGGCTCAGGATTACCGTTAGGTTGCCAGTCAAGTACTATAGTATATGATGAACGGCCGATAATTGTCAGTTTGCTTGGAACAGAAGTAAGTGTGTAGGAACTAATTGATGATGACCAAGAACTGCCGTAAGCGTTTTCGGCTTCCACATATCTGGTATATTTAGTGTTAGTAGAAAGTCCTAATTCTAACCAGTAAGTTGTACCTTTAGTTACCGTGTTTGCTAAATTAGTTGATAAACGCATTGTTACATTTGTTCCACTGGAAAGATATAAACCCGTCTCATTTGTTGAATTGTCGTCAAATTGCCAGTAAATTGATGTAGGACCTAACAGTGCCGATACTTTTAAATTTATCGGTGCAGCAGGTTCAGCAGATGGTTTTGTTGTTGTACTAGATTGGATATATGTTGTTTGGATTTTGTCACCATTAAATGCTATTACTCTAAAATAATATTCTGTTTCAGGACTTAATGAAAGGAGTGTTGTTGTATTAGCAGTAAGATTCTCAGCATAAGCAACAGTTGTACTTACTGATGTGCCATAGAAATCAGTACTGCTGGATAATATAACTCCGTATCTTGTCCAGTTAGGATTGGTGTTTGTTGACCATGTTAATGTTGCACTTGATGAACCAACATTAGTAAATGTAAGATTTAAAGGTGCAGCTGACGCGGTGTAACTTGTAATTGAAACAAGTGACCAGGAACTTCCAACAATGCTTCTTGACTCAACATATCTTGTATATACTGTATTTGTTGAAAGTTCAATTTCCAACCAACTTGTTGTACCGCCTGTACCGGTTATTGGTCCCAAATTCTCAGAAAGCCGCTTAGTAACATCATTAGTCCCGCTGGACACATAAAGTTCAGTTTCATCATTTGCATTATCAGTAAACTGCCATTGAATGGAGGTTGTGCCTAATGAAGAGATTTTCAAATTTGATGCTGCGTTTACAGACGGAACTATTCTGAAAGTTGAAGGTGAAATACTATTTATAATCGGATAATTGGTAGCATAAACTTGAACCTTTACATTAGTTGAAATATTATTTGGTATTGTCCAGTCAAAATTTATTGAAGGAGAAGACACATTTGCTACAAAATTATCAGTTGTAAAATTGTTTGTTGAATATTTAATCGTAAAATTCTTTATTGAGCCATATGTGGTCCAAACAATTTTTGTTGAAGTTCCAATTAAGAATGATTCACCAGCACCCGGTCCCACCCCTGCTATTGAATCATTTCCAGGCCAAAAAACTCTGTCGTTCGGTTCTGCTTCGTAATCAGAACCAGCTTTTGCTCCCGTCGCATTCTGCATAACAACAACTCCACTTACAAGATTTGGAGCATAGATATTTGTGAAGACTGTCGACCCAAACTGATGTCCTATAAATGTAAATGTTCCGGGAATTATTGTATAGTCAAGTGATAACGCACGGTTTATTGCTGACATCGGATCTTTATAGACGATATAGTTCAAATTAACAATTTTTGTATTACTGGATATAAAAAGAACATCAATATTATCACCCGCCGACTGTAATGTTATTCCTGTAACATTTACTGTTGAAACAAAACATCTTAACGTATAAAATACGCTGCCAGGATTAGTTGAAGTTATCATATTATTTGATGACTGGGAAATGAAGAATCCGCCGGTATCAACTGTCAGAAGATTTCCTCCGAGTTTTAGAACCGATGCAGGATTAGAGCTTGGCAATAGAAGCGTTCCCCCGTTTAGTACATTTACCGCACCCACAAGCGTCGTAGTAGATGAACCGATATCCAATTTCGCATTAGAACCACTAATTGTAGTTGCACCTTGAACAGTAGAACTTGAACTAAGCATATTTAAAGTTCCGGTACTAATTTCCAGCCACCCGCCAATTGTTGAAGCATTAGAAAATATTGATACTGTTTTGTTTGATAACTTATTCAATCTAATATTACCGAATGTAGTACCTGTATTTACATAAAGTATACTGTCATTATTACTACCAAATGTTACTGTTGAACCCGCAGTAATGAATGTACCTGAACTGGTAAGATTACTCCATACTTCAATATCATTATTTGTTATATCCAATTTAGCGCCCGGTTTTATATCTAAATTATTCTGTATTTGTCTACTCCCTGTCCCTGTATAACTTAACCCTATAGAATTGTCAACAATAATGTTATAAAAACCAAAACCGGATGGAATTGTTTGTGCTGATGTTCCATCAAAAACCCATGTTGAATTACCGGCATTCCAAGCATTTAATGACATTCTGCCGGCAAGATTATATTGATAACTTCCACAATTAACTGTTCCGGCAGAATGAGTGAAGTTTCCATTTATATCAAGGTTTGCACCAAGAGTAAGAGAACCGATACCTGTGTGCATGAGACAATAAAATGTTACCGGTGATATTAATGAAGAGATTATCTGTGTCCCGATACCATCAAAAGTCATTGTTGATATTCCCGCATTAAATATTCCATCCATCTGATTAAAGTTTCCTGCAATTGTATGTTCATAGGCACCCGCATTAAAAGTTCCAATTTGAATTGTAAAATTCCCGTTTATATCAAGCGGTTTCGTAGGTATAACTGTTGAGGACGAATTAACAGCAAAATTAGCAAAATTGCATACGGGAACAGAACCATTTATAAATTGCCCAAATCCGGGAGAATTGAATGTCACTGTAGAAACACCTGCAATAAATGTTCCGTCCTGCTGCCAATTATATGAAACATTTATCTGTCTATTATTTGCATCAAGTGTACTACCTCCAGTAACACCCATATAGCCAATATTTATATCTGATTGAAGTGTAACAGTGGAACCTGCGTATGTAAAAATAGAAAATATTTGCAACGGTGAAGTTGAAAAAAGAACTTTATTACCGCTATCGCCTCCTATACCAAGCGTTCCACCTATCATTGCGAGCGTTCCGTAGTTGTAAATTCCACCACCGGTACCGGATGAGACAGTTAACTGAGGTCCCGAAACCGTCAACCTTCCTCCATCTTCTACAGTAAGAGAATACAACGAGGAAGTGCCCGGTGTTAAAGTTATTGCGTGATTTGACCTAATTTCTACAGCATCACCGGCAAGAGGTGTCTGCCCACCAAACCACATACCAGCAACATCCCAGTTTCCACTGCCAATTGTCTTTTTCCATTTATACGTAAACGTGATACCTGCACCGGATGTCTCTAAATTACCAACTGTATCCGACGCCCTTGAAACC
Source organism: Elusimicrobiota bacterium (assembly GCA_028718185.1). NCBI lineage: Bacteria > Pseudomonadati > Elusimicrobiota > Elusimicrobiota bacterium. The sequence goes on along the minus strand of JAQUMH010000012.1, from coordinate 54,657 downwards.
ACCCAGTAAGAACAACCCGGTGTCAAATTGGCATCTGTAAGTCCGTTATACTGCCATACAATTGGTGATCCAGTCGTATTAAGCCATGTTGTTGAATCACCATTCCATCCACTACCTGTCCAATATTGATTATCAGACCATCGTTTTATCTGCAATACAACTTTGTTAAGATTGTAATTGTCTCCAGCAGTTCCCGAAATTGTTGAAAGTGTTTCATAATTTGTCTCACTGGGATATGACACTCCTGATGCCGGCGGAATAGTATCTTTTATCACATAAAAAACGTCGGGTATAGTTGTTGTATTCCCTGATACATCCCATGCCCGAACAGAAATCCAGTTAGTAGTAGGAAACGAAAGCAAGGTATTAAAATCAGCATCAAGGTTCCAGTCGGTTTGATAATATGTCGCAGAACCGCCTAAAGGAGCCGTGATATTTGTCCAATCCTTTATAATTCCCACCTGACCGGGTTGAGAACAAGCTTTGTATTGAATTGTATCCAAACCACTGCCCCCGTCATCATAGAAATAAACCTTATAGGTTGCTCCTGCCACATTTCTTACAACATTATCTCCTGACTGTAAATTTTGAATTGTTGGTGGAACGTTTTCTTTCCAAGTTATTATTGCACCATTAACCTCGTTATCGTAGCTTTCACCCGATTTTGCCCCGGATGCGTTCATAAATGTCCAGTTGATTCCCGAACCATTTGCTTTAACGTTATAATCCGCTGTTCCAAGAGCATCATTAAAAATATTGCCATAGAACGTAGCTGAGGACGTAAGTCCGTTTACCCTGATGTAACTTGAATCACCGGCACTATCTTGTATACTATTAAAAGTTCCGGTACTTAAATCAATAACATTAGCCCCTGAAGAAATCACTACACCATTTGACGTAAGGTTTGAAAACACATAACTATTCAAATTTGTTGTTCCCGATGAATAAAATCCATAATAAACATTGCTTGCTGCAGAGGTTGATATAGTAGGATACAAAAGACTACCTCTCATTTGAATCTCGCCACCGGTGCTAACGGTTAACTTTGTTCCAACCGGTGAATCATTAAATTCAATCTTCTTTTGAACGAATGAGTCAGCAGATGAGGAAACCGTTACAAAATAAAACATGTCACCTACTGAATAAACATCCGATTGTATGGTGAATTTTACTCCACGGATATTTGATGTATATTCCACACCATTATCTAATACATTACCCGGATCATCCGTATATAACACACTGCTTGTACCCCTTTTCACCGTAAAATTCGGGTCACCGGTACATTTCACTTCCCACAATTCAGTCGCTGTTTGATAATCATTAGTCTTTATCCCATATATTGAACCTGTACCTTTTAATGTTGCATTGGGTTCTGTTGCAGTTGAAACATATAACACATCATCATAATTACTCTTTAAGGTCTTGCCGCTATCTACCTGATAATCACCCCAGATTTTTACTGTGCCTGTTGAATTATCCTGATTATATGAAACAAGGTAAGATCCCGCAGCAGTCATTCCTGTTGTATTTACTTTTGTTGTAGAATTTAAACTACAATCTTTTAAAGTCAGTGTTAAAAGAGAACTACCTGAATAATCTATATCACCACTTACATTATTTCCACTTTTACCCAACTCACAGTTCACCACTGTATTATTTATGGAACTCTTTACACGAATGCCCCGGATAGTTGAGTAACAACTGTTATTGCTTAATATGTTATTGTTGGAACTGTTTTCAAAGTAAATACCATTTTGAGTATTTGAGTAACAGCTGTTACTGTTTACTATATTATTAGTGGAACTGTTGTAAAGGGAAATGCCATGCCTACTATTTAAATAACAGTTGTTATTAACAATTGTATTGTTATTGGAACCATCAGAAAGGTAAATACCATCACTAGTATTTGAGTAACAACTGTTATTACTTAAAGTGTTATTGGAACTGGCTTGAACAAAAATACCTTGAGAATTTGAGTAACAACTGTTATTGTCTAAAGTGTTGTTGGAACTATAGTAAAGATAAATGCCATAATATCCATTATGGATACTGCAATAATTTACTTTTCCTTTTGTTCCTGAACCATCAAAGGTTATTCCATATTTTCCTATATCACTCATTCCCAAGCTGCTTACTTCAACATAATACATATTAAAGTTTGCTTCTGCCTGTGAGAGGTTTCTTATATATGTTTTATAAGATGAATTATATGATGTGATTAAACAGTTCCTATTAGATGGCGTTGTTGTAGTGTTTCCCTGAACATCAAATACACCACCATTGTTCACAGTTATTCCATATTCACCGGCAGAATTACATTTTATCTTTAGTACTGATATATACCCTGTATTCGGCGGCATAAGGAATTGCCCACCACTTTGTATATCAATACCTCCTGCTACAATCATTGTCCTTGAATCAACCCCCGCATCAAACTGTAATTTTCCTATAATGGTAATTGTTGAACAGGTAACATTTGAATCATTTCTATTAAATGTGACAATACGACCACCATTAATTTGTACTCGTTGATACGGTGATGGAACATTACTGCCTTCCCACGTATTCTGGTCATTCCACACACCACTATTGACTGCCATGATAATAGATGGTATATAAATATAAGCTTTTGTATTTATAGTAGCGAAATCTTGTTGTGAACTCCACAGTGACCAATTACCTGCCTCATCTTTTGCTTTTATAGCAAACCAGTAGGTTGTGTTAGGACTTAAATTATAAAATGTAGTTGTACAAATAGTTAGTGGCGCCACATTACTGGTTGTGATATCAACAATATATGTAGTAACAGGCGGAGTATCATAATTACCTGCTGTAATTATACCAACTGTAGAATATTTTATCTCGAATTGCCCGGTTAAATTACCGACAGTTCCATCAGCACCGGGTGCTGTCCATTTTAAAACAATCTCGCCTTCATTATTGCCTGGTAAAGCTGTTAAGTCCGATATAGCTGCAGGTGGTAATGTAATAGTATCTATATTTATTGTGTAACTGGCTGACTCGGCAAGATTACCCGCTTCATCCCGGGCTAAAAACTGTATTCTGTTATCTGTACCCTGTTTGAATTGAATCGCTGTTGCTGTTGAAAACTGTAATGATGTAGTTCCATCAATGCCTGTTGTCCGCACTATATTTGTTGATGTAATTATCTCTGAATTTGTCCATGCATTTGTTGAGTACTTTACTGCACAAGAATTATACATCACTGCTATCTCTTCCGCACTTAATGTCCGCTCCCATATCCCCACCTCATCTATATATCCGCCAAAATAAGAATTAGCATTATTGCGAGCACCAATAAATACATTATTATTTATACCTAAATTACCTGTCACACTTGCCTGTTTCGCCAATATTCCATCTTTATATATTTTTGCTGTTGAACCATTATATGTAAATACCATATGATGCCATTCATTCTGTGGTACTGTAACGCCTGAAGGTGCCCATCCCCCGGTTCCATTATATGGTGCAGGTGCATAAAAACCCCAAGTATTATTACTTGCTCCCATATCGCCAAACCGCCAATCACCGGACCTACCAACTGCTATTTGCTGGTCTGCATCAGATGGCTTTGTCCAGTTTATCCATGCCGATACCGTTATTTTATTAATTAAATTTGTTAAACCTTCTCCATTAACACAATTCACATAATCAGCGGTGCCATTAAAATACAACATATTCTCATTCCCACCTGTTGTCTTCCATGTTGGAATACTTGACCAACTAGTACCCACCCTTGCCCCATCATTACCATAACCTGAATAATCTGTAGTATCTCCATTCAAATGCATCAACAGGACACAGCCACTGCTCGCTACTGTTTCCGTCATTCCAACCCTTAAACCTGAATAATTTACATCCTGAACATTAATTTGTATTTGCGGTGTTGATATATTTACATATGATGTGCTTGCCGCCCAGCCTCCTGTGGATGTCTGGACCAACAGATTACTAAATACAGCATCAGTCAAATCTAATTTGAATGAGCGGGTTGAACTCCATGCACCATAATTACCATCACTGTTTTTTGTTTTTACTCGCCAGTAATACAATAAATTTTCCGATAAAGAAGTTATTGTCGCTGATGATTGCGTTGCGTTGCTGTTTTGATTTATAGAACCAAAATTTATATCATCATCTATCTGTAAATTATATTCAGCTGCACCTGTCACATCACTCCAATCACAAATACCCGCATTTGTCCATGTCGCTGTTGAGGGATAGTATAAAGTAGGTGCCGGTAATAATACACTGGTGTAAGAAATAGTTACATCATCTATAATAGGTGTTTGTTCGCGAGGTGGAGTTCCAATAATTCCTCCGGGTGACATGTCAATTCTATATTGAAGATAACGAGCACTTATGTTTAATGCATTACCATTTGAAACCTGGGTAAATGTGGAAATAACTTGTGTGCCTGAAGTAGCGGTAGCAATCCAAACCGCAACTACACTTCCTGCAGGGTTATTGGATTGAGTCCATGAGATTGAGTTGATAATATCTGTATTGCCAAAATCTATAACCGGTGAAAAATAAGTGCCGGAAGTTGTATATAACCGCCACTCATTCATTGAGTTAGAATAAACTTGCGGTTGTGGAACTCCACCACTGTTTGCACCACCTGCCAAATAAAACCTTCCATTATAAGTAGTCATAGCATGACTATCTAACTGTAATGGCAAAGTTTTAGGCTCAACAGTCCATACACCAACACCGCCATTTGCAGTGATAGTTGATGAATACACTGTGTTCTTAGCTCCGCTATTATTTCCTCCGGTCACGACAATTTTATTATTATCAATGCACATTGATAGATATTTGGCTCCACCACTTGGAAGTGAGAATGGCTCTTGTGTCCAACTTCCTACCGTGGCATCACCATTTATAGGAGCAGTGTAAACACATGACGAAATAGTAAAACTAAAATCCTCTCCTCCAGCCACATAAAGTTTTCCGTTATAGATAGACATCGCATGACCGTAAAGTGCTTTAGGAAGAGCAGTTTCTACATTCCACACTCCTACAGTACCATTTCCGGAAACAGAAGAACGATAAACGGTGTTTTGAGGTGTACCACCATTTATACCTCCAACCACATAAAGCGAAGAACCCCAGGCAACCATAGTATGATAATCAAGGTTTTGCGGAAGTGTATTTCCTTGCGCACCCCAAACTCCGATGCTACCATCTCCATTTATAGGTGCAGAATAAACAGTATTGGAACTTAAACCACCCGCCACATAAAGTTTTCCGTTCCATACCGCCGCTGCATGATTATATCGCCCTTGAGGCATTTGATTTGCTTCGTTGGTCCAACTTCCTACATTTCCATTCCCGTCAATTAAAGACGAATATACGCTCGGTGTAGAAATACCGCTATTAAATCCTCCGACAACATAAAGCCGCCCGTTGTAAGTTGCCATTGCAAGCCCGCTGAGACCTTGGGAAAGATTATTGGATTCTGTGACCCAAGATTCCTTGAAGATGCTTTGGGATTTCACAGCAATCATAAAAACCGTAGATTTGTTTGCAAAGGTTTCATCTTGTCCTCCTATGACATAAAGAGTTCCATTCCATGCACCCATTGAATGATAGCATCGTTTTCCCGGTAGAGCAGTTACTGATGACCATGTTCCCACATTTCCGTTTGCTGTTATAGATGCAATAAAAATCGTATCTAATACACCGGAACCGCTATAACCTCCGCTGACATAAAGTACCCCATTATAAACAGACATAGCGTGATACTTGAATGCAATGGGAAGTTGTTTTGTTTCTTGAGACCACACCCCAACGGTTCCATCAAAATTTATGGAAGCCGAAAAAACTAAATCTGAATAAGTTGCACCCCATCCACCTACAACATAAATCTTATTATTCCAGATACCCATTGTATGTCCATATCTTGCTGATTGAAGAGCATTAGGTTCTACTTTCCAATTTCCTACTGAACCGTTAGCATTGATTGGTGCAGAATAGACAGTAGTTTGAGGAGCATCGCCGCCACTACCATCGTCTCCACCGGTAACATAAAGCCGGCCGTTCCATGCTGACATAGCATGACTATGACGAACTGCAGGCAATACATTGGCTTCTATCGTCCAACTTCCAATAGAACCATTAGTACTAATGGATGCAGAATAGACCGTATTCACAGTAGTACCGCCGTTCTTACCACCGGTTACATAAAGTCGTCCATTCCAGGCAACCATAGCGTGATAGTAACGTGCTTGAGGTAGAGAATTAATTTCTGTATTCCAACTACTAATAGTACCGTTAGGATTGATTTGTGCAGAATAAACTGTTGATTCAGCAGCACCGTCACCTCCACCGGAAACATAAATTCTTCCATTCCATGTCGCCACAGCGTGAAAAACCCGATTTAATGTCAGAGATGTTGTTGTACCTGTAGATTCAATTCCAGAAGCTTCGAAATCCAACCGAAGATCAGATGATGTACTCGCGGTAATTCCCCAACCTGTAAATGTACCGCTTGAAAAATCTGTTGTTGTAGTGTGAATAATATTATCTGCACAGGCAAAATTAGAATAAAAAATGGTAATAAGGTATAGCAATAAAATGGAAATGCCCCGCACAATAAATATACGGGGTAAAGTTCCTATTTTAATGATTTTTTTGTTTTTCATATATTTTTAACAGGTGCCTACAACAACTATAACATAAGCAGAGATTAGCTCTTCGGCTACATTATTGGCACCATAAGATGGTGCGGCTACAATCAACATGAACAAACCCGGCAATTACACCATATTTATAAAGAATATTTTGAATTTTGTCAATGTGAATTTTTACACATTGTCACTAAAGACAGGAAGTAGGAAGCCCGCCACTTAACCTTGGCGAGGCAAGTAGGGAGTGGGAGTTCAAAACCACTTACGACTTCCGGACTTCTTATCCGAATAATTCCTTAATTATATTTTGTTTATCTGTTTCTATGTAATTTGCAATACCTTGCAAAATATTATTCAGTGTTCCTAACTTTATAAATTTATGCTTTGGAATAGTAACATGATGTTCGCCTTTTAATTTAGTTGTTAATCTCATATGACTTCCTGTTTGACGGGTAATTTTATAATCGTATTTTTTATTGAGAAGTTTTGCTAACTCGCTTCCGCTTATATCGCGAGGAATCTTCATACAACCATTACCTCATCTTTTACCATATGAATCCTGACTATATGAGGTTTGCTTTTCCCTTCAAAATGACACTCTATGGCATCTTTTATTGCTTCTTTTAATTCTTTTATTGTTTCTGCTTGTGTAAAAATTGAACAATCAAGAGCTTTTGCTTCATACCCACCTTCGTTTGATTCTTCTACAAGAAAAATTATTTCTTTTCTTCCTGCCTTATATGCTGTCCGTGTTTCACGAATTTGGTTTGCTTTTTTTTTCACGAAATCCTCCTGGACTAACTAAAACTACAACACAAGCAGAGCTACCGCTCTGCCGCTACATTTAATTAACTTTAACCTTTTACTATCGCCAACGAGTAAGAAATTTCTGCAGAGCCTGAATTTGCGACTTATTCTTTACAGGAGCAAATTTAAGAGCGACTTCTAAGGAGCGTCTCAAAGAAATTTGCTTACGAGTGTCTACTTCACTCTTTTATAAAATCTGGCTATGTCTTTGTCTTTAGGGTCTAGTTTTAGAGCTTTTTCCCATGCGGATTTGGCTTCAGCTCTTTTTCCGAGAGCATAATATATGGAACCAAGCCGCTTCCATCCCATAACGTTTTCAGATTCAATAGCAAGGACAATTTCGCATTCTATTAATGCATGTTCATATTTACCGTCATAAATATCTTCAAGAATAACAGCAAGTTTTTGTTCAATGACATTTTTACCCCTTTCCATTACTTCCATACGCGCTATTGTTATATATTCCTTTTCCATGAAAAGAAAAACCTTTTCAGCAAATTTATTGTTGGAATCTAACTGCCACGCATAACGACTTGCTAAAACGGGTATCCTTTCGTCTTTTGCACCAGCTACATGCGCAGCTATGCTTTTTCTCATAAGGTCACCGACTTTACTTACTTGTGTAATGGAAGGGGCTAACATTGTTACAACTTTTTCAAGTTTCTCTGATGCTTTTTTGTAGTTTCCGTTTAAGGGGTCAATTTCAAGTAACTCATTGTTTTTTCTGATTGCTGTTGTATAATCGCCTTTTTCTAAATAGGAAGTAAATTCATTGAGGAGAGGTTTGACTTTATCAAACATCTTTGCCCGTGCCATTTCTATTAGTTTTGGAGGATTTTTCTGGTTAACATCAATTCTTATTATCTCTTCCCATATACCAATCGCTTTTTTATAATCCTTATTATAAAAAGCATTCATAGCATCCTGGTAAAGTGTGTTGAGTTCTTGGGAATAAAGGCAGTCCGATGTCCGATGTCCGATGTCCGGGGTCAATAATAATATAAAAAATATAAATACAAACCATTTCCGTTTGACATTGGACATTGGACATTGGACATTTTTTATCTTTTTCATGTTTTCCTGATGATGTTTATTTCTATTCTTCTGTTTTTTGCTTTATTTGCATCCGTGTCATTAGGGGCAACCGCTTTGTATTCTCCGTAACCGAAAGCTGAGAATTTTTCAGGTGACATTTTTTCAACATTAATAAAATAACCTATTACGCTAAACGCTCTTGCAGCAGAAAGCTCAAAATTGGAACGGTATTTAGCTGATGACATCGGAACATTGTCAGTATGCCCTTCAACTACAACAGGATTATCCATTGAACGGATAAGGTGCGCTATTTCTTTTAGAGCAGGCACTGCTTCACTCTTAAGTTCTGCAGAACCGGAATCAAACAAAATCGGGTTAGAAAGCGAAATTTTTATTCGCTGTGCATTAGTTTCTACTTTTGCATATTCAGCAAGTTTTTTTTCTTTAATAAAAGTTTCCATTTGCATAGCAGCATCCGCTTCTTTTTCTTTATTTTCAAAAACAGATTTTCCTTTCGTTGACGCAACATCTTTCTGCAGTGACGCCATCGCTTTTTCATATTGGGTTGAAGTACCCGAATATGCATACCCGAATAACGAAAGGAAAAAAATCATAAGTATTGTCATAAGGTCAGCAAAAGAAACCATCCATAAATGCTGGGACATATCATCATGATGTTCCTGGAAAGAATCATCTTCTGCTTCCTTAGCATCTTCCTTCTTAAATTCTTCAATATATCTTTCTTCTTCAGTTAAAAAATCTTCTTCAAGTTCTAAATCATTAAAATCTTCTGCCATACCTACCCTCGTTTCACTCGGGAACACGAATGTTCACGAATTTTATAAAATCTCACGAATTGGTCACGAATTATTCGTGTGGTATTCGCGATTTTTTGATTATTCGCGTCCATTCGCGTGCCTTATCTTACGACGTTTATTTCTATGCGGCGGTTTTGCATTCTGCCTTCTTCTGTATCGTTTGAAGCGATTGCTTTATATTCACCGTAACCTGCTGCAACAAATCTATCAGGTGGTATTCCTGCTTTAATTAAAAAATCAATTACGCTATACGCTCTTGCAACTGAAAGTTCCCAATTAGACGAATACATTTTTGTACTGATAGGTACGTTATCCGTATGTCCTTCAACTATTACAGAATTTGGTAATAGTCGAAGAGCTTTTGAAACTTCTTTTAATGAAATCATTGCTTCTTCTTTTAATGCTGAACTACCCGGAGAAAATAAAACAGGAGTTTTCAGTGTTATTTTTACGTATTTTTCACTAATTTCTACCTGTGTATATTCCTGAATTCCTTTATCCTTTACAAGATTATCTATTCTTGACGCCGTTTCCTCTTCCTGAAATTTTTTAACGACTTTTTCCGCTTTAGCAAGTGCATAATCCACTTTCTTGCCTTTGAACCTATCTGAAAGAGCAGCAGTCATAGATTTCCTCATTTCTTCAGGTTGTCTTGTAAAACCATAAAGTACAAGAAAAAACAACATAAGATTAGTCATTAAATCTGACAAAACAGCTAACCAGATGGGATTTTCCTGAGTTCGTCTTTCACGATAAGATTCTGCCATAAATAAGTCCAGAGATTAGAGATTAGGAAAAACCAAAACATTTGTTATTCCTAAATCCTAAAACTCAAATCCTAGGTTCTCATTTTTTCCTACTTTCTTTTTCTCTTGTACGGTATGATATAAAGGCTTCTAATTTTTTCTCAACAACAACCGGGACATCGCCTTTTTGAATAGACAATACACCTTTAGTTATAACTTCTTTAAGTATAATTTCATCTTCGCTGTTTGCAGATAATTTACCGGCAATAGGAAGAAACATAAAGTTCGCGGAGAAAATTCCATAAAAAGACGCTGTCATGGCTATTGCCATGGAAGCACCTAAACTTTGCGGGTCAGTCAAGTTACGGAGCACCTGAACAACACCTACCAGTGTACCCAAAAGTCCAAAAATAGGAGCATAAGTACCCATTGAACGGAATACATTCGCTAATTGCTGATGCCGTCTTCTAATAGAACTGATCTCTTTCTCAAGTTTTTCTTTTACTACATCCGCTTCAAGACCGTCTACAACCATCTGTAATGCATCTTTTAAAAATGGCGAGTCAAGTTTAGAAATATCTTCCTGCAGTTTTTCAACACCTTCCCGTTTCGCTTTTTCAGCAAGCCAGGTAAATGTTTTACTCGCAACGATTAACGGCATCCTCTTGCGAGGGAAAAAGACAATAAACAGAGCAGCCGGAATCCGTTTAATTATTTTCCATGGATATGTAATCATCGCCGCTCCAAAAGTTCCACCGAAAATAAGTACTAATGCTTCAACATTCCAAAGCATATGGACCATTTCGCCGCGTACCATTACGAACAAAATAGCGCCAAATCCTGTAATAATTCCCAAAATTGTCATTAAATCCATAATTCACCTCTTTTATCACGCGAGCGAAGCAAGAAATTTTTGAAAAGCCTCAATCGACGAAGTCGTTGCGAGGGACAAAGTCCCGTGGCAATCCCATTGAGATTGCTTCGTCGTTTCACTCCTCGCAATGACACTTTGTGTCAATTGTAGAACGAGTTCTAGCGAGTGTCTCAAAAAAATTTACTTGCAAGCGATTTTTATATCAGTCCTCTTTCTCTCATTCTACGGATAATATTTAAAAGACGTTTTTTCTCTATTGCAAGACGCTGCGGTGCAAGCGGTTTAGTAAGAGCCATTTCCTGTCTTAACCTTGTCGCTGCTCCGGCAGGAAGCATAGTTATTATTTTTTCCTGCGCTTCTTTTGATAAAACTTTTAATATCTGCCCGAACAATGAACCGCCTATCTGTTTAATAACAAGTTGTAACCCTGTGATATCGAGCGTTGAAAGGATATCAAGGCGAATCATTGACTTCTGTATTTTTTCAGCAAGCGGTATGTTTGTTTTTCTAAGTTCAGTTAATATTTCCATTTGCATTGTTTCATCAGCATCATCAATAATTTTCATAATTTTCTCTTCGCCGCCGATGAGATAGTCAATTCTTGATTTTAACTGGGATTCAATTGTCCCAATTTCAGATGAATCAAATTCTTCCATTTTTGAAAGTGCTGAATATATGTCTTTTTTCTTATCCGGTGATATGCTGTTAAGTACATTTGTTGAAAGTTCCGGTGAGAGATAATTTATAACTGCCGCGATATGTTTTGGCGACTCGTTTTTTAGCAAGAAAATAAGTTCTTTTACATTGGATTCGTTAACAAATGAGAATAACGGTTCTTTACCGGATGCAGTCTTTTCGGGTTTTGTTTCAGTTGACTGAGCTAACTCAGGAAGTGCAACACCGCCACCTACGGAAAAACCACCTGACTGCTCGGAAGTCCTTTCTTTAAATGCTGCAACGGAATTTACTGCAGCTGAGGCAAGTTCTTTTGCAAATTTCTGAAACGGTCCGAACAAAAACAGCAAAATCGTCAATGTAAATACCAACCCTGAAAGAACAGCAATAATCCAATAAATATTCGGCGGATAAATAAGTGAAGACCACGTAAACAGATTTTTCTGGAAAGACATCTGCTGGATTATCAGCTTGTCTCCCCTTTCCGATTCAATACCTAAAAGTCCCGTCGCTACTTTATTTACTATCTCTACAACCGCAGGTGAAATGGATTTGTCAAGAATCACCGTTACGGAAAGTTTTTTTATCATTGTCCTTGTATCTTCACCGAGAGCCGACATCATAACTGATTCTACTTTTTTTTCTGCAAGTGTTTCCTTAATCGGTACCCCCGGCAATATCATATCATCTTCTTTTTTGGCTGGTTCAGTTTCTTTCTTTTCGCTCATTAACTCAACATTCACAATCACAATAAGCTTTTCGGTACCTGTGATTTCCGTAAGAACTTTTTTTAACCGGCTTTCAAGGTTAGTTTCAAGTGCAATCTTAGTTTCAATTGATGTCTTTGCCTCTTTTTGGGCATTAACAATAGCAGTAAATTGACAAATTATTAAACCGAGAAACAACAAACACTTTACTATTTGACTACCTGACCATTTGACCATTTGACTACTTAACCATTTAACCATTTTTCCTCCCATTAGAAAATTGTGTAATAATAACAAGTCATGCCGACCAAGGTCGGCAACTACATCAACATCATTGTAGTGGTAGAACCTGACTGCCGTCAGGCAGGCTTGTTCTGTCTTAAAAACTCATAGAAAATCTTAAATTTCCGGATTCCTCTTTATATGATTCTGTGTTGATAAAATTATTAACATAATCGGTATGAGTAAAACCTAATGTGGTAGCAAGATTTTCGCGAAGATTGTAGGTAAATTCAACTGTTCCTGTTAAGTTCGTATTGTCAGTTGACTGAACCGGTTTATCAATAGAAGTACTATACGAACCCCATACAGCAGCAGAAAGTTTTTCTTTAATAATATTTGAAAAATTCATATTTAGCGAATACGAATTGGTTGTTGTAGCTGTAGATGAAATCAGATTTAATGTTTCTGAAATTGTAGCACCCGCTGAAACTGAGATATTGTTACTTAGTCGCGTGGAAAAACCCGCATTCCCCATATCCGATTTTAAATTGCTTGATACTCCTGTTTTATCTGTGAAATTGGAACGCTGGGCACTCACCGAAAGAGTAGTTGATTTTATGGTATGCGAAAGTGAAACTGACGGTGTTTTTGTTTCATTATCTAAAGCCGTTATCGGGTCACCTTTAGCTATGTTAATAGAATATCCTAACGTAAGCGTTGGATATTTGTCTATATTGAATGCAATTGAAGCGCTTCCAATGTTCTGGGTTGAGGTAGTTTTGTTTGGATCTTTGTTTAAATTATCATGATAATTATTCAGATAAACCGATAAAGAACATATATTCGGCTGGGAAAAGTTAGTTGAAATTTCATATGATTCTTTGTCTTTTGTTGATGAAGGGGCACCAAGAGAATTAAAATCAGGCTCAATTTTAGAATAAATCCCGGTAAATGAAAAATTTTTCACGTTAACAACAGAAACTGTCGTTTTAAGTCCTGTGTCTTTAACTGCACCGGATGAAACATCTTCCCAATATTGTGACTCTGCATATTCACCTTTTAAACTAACATTTTCAAAAAATTCAAAATAGCCGTCACCACCAACAACTTTGTTTCTTACAGGAAGCGTAGATTCTGGTGTTTTAATTGAATTTTTAGCATCTTCACTGATAATATATGACCCCCCTATAGCTGCATTCAATATATCCAGTCCCTGAGTTATTTTTCCACCGTATAAATATCTTTCATAAATACCATTTGCTAGTGATGTACCTTCCTGCTTCTTAGCTGACTCAGCACCTATAACAGACACAGAAAATCTTTCCCTGGTTCCGATAAGATTCAATCCTCTTACACCAGCACCATACAAACATAGCGAATTATACGCAGGTTGTATGTCTCCAAAAGCAACCTGAACCGAATTCCCGTAATAATTAAACAAAAAATTATCTAATTCAAATTGCTTATCCTTTGAATAAAGTGCGTAAAGATTCAACGAAACAGGAGACCCAAATGTTTTACCTACCAGGTTAAGATTCAGTGAATTTGTATAATTTGAAGACGCCTCATAAACTTCGTAGGTTTTTTGAGAATATTTTCCTGAAAGAATCATATTCCCGCCTAAAGCAACCTTACTAGGCTGCATTGGCGGTTTTGTTAATTCAACTATTGTAAACGGTAAATATTCGGAAACAATTATTTTTTGTTCTTTCAATGTTAAGGTTATTTTGTAAAAATATTGTCCCGAATAAGAAGTAGGAACGGTGAATGGAATATAGGCGAGAAAAGTTTCACCGGAAGCAATATTGGTTTTCCCTATATATTTATCTGTTTTTCTTATATATGCTTTATTTGAATCGTAAATTTCTGCTTCTAAATAATATTCTCCGGAAAGCCATTTTTCGCTTCCCGCACCCGTATTAAGTACGATAACCTGGAATGTTATCTTTTCACCGGCAGTAGCAGGATCCGGAGATGCAATAGTAAGCTGGATATTACCGGAAGGAGCAGCATAAATAGCGGTAACAAAATAAAGAAATAAGAAATTGACGGAAATTAACAGCCTGATTAGCAGTTTATTTAAGTATTTATTTACTTTTTTCATATCTCTCATCTCGCTCAAATTGGTGGGAATACAAAAAACTGAAAAAGGACACCTTTTCAGCGATTTTATTATATACAAAAAAAGGGATTTGTCAACTCCAAAATGTTTGGAAAGACAATCCCTAATTTTTTAAACTTTACCAGTTAAAAACCTGCTACTTTTTTACATATTCCGGCGGGCAAAAAACACCTTCTTTTACCATAATAAGAGCCGGTTCCGGGTTTCCGGAACCATCACCCTCGTTTATATGCAAAACCTTAACAAGGATACGGTCCAGCCCTGATTCCATAGCTGCCGTGTTTTGAGCAATAAACGAAGCGTCTATAGTTTTTGTTTCTCCCCGTGCAACTTCTAAATCAACAATCTTAGGTTCCATCATTGGTGCACCATTGGAACCATCAGTACGAAGAACATATGACTCTGTCTTAATCCTAACCTTGGCTTTTGCCCGGGGCCCGTTATTTGTAATTTTTACAGTTACACCAACTTGTTCACCAAAAAAGAAAAGCGGGAATTCACCCCAATACTGCGAAGGATAAACCTTATTTTCTGTAAATGCGTATCCGTAATACTTGTAAGTGGTACCACTTGCATTAGTCACGGTAGTTCCGGGATTGTTAGAAAACAGGATATTAACATTCAACATATTTTGTTCACCAACATGTCCGCCATCTTTACTAAACAATACCGGTACAAAAACTAAAGACAAAGAAACAACAAGAATTAAAGAAACCATTTTTTTTATCATGTAACCCTCCCTTAACCTAAAATACCCTGCTTAATATGTATAAAGAATTTTTTGATTTTTGTCAAGTACTTTTTAGTTTTAAATTGTTTATTTGTTGTATAAAATTAAGCAAAGCTTCGCTTTGCAGCTACAAACCAGTTGTATTGTAGCCGCAGAGCGTTAGCTCTGCATAACATTTAAATACAGATACTATAAAATCAACATCGCATCGCCATACGAAGCAAAACGATAGTTTTCTTTTTTTGCTTCTTCATACACCTTGAAAATCAAGTCTTTCCCGGCAAATGCACATACAAGCATAAGAAGCGTGGTTTCAGGAAGGTGAAAATTCGTAATCATAGCATCAACATTTTTAAAACTATATCCCGGATAAATAAAAATATCAGTTGTACCGTTTTTTGCCAAAACCTTGTCACCCTTCGAAACTGTTTCCAAAACCCTAACGGAAGTTGTTCCAACCGCAATTTTTCTTTTAGAAGCATTTATTTTATCTGCATTGACACTGTTTAACTCAAAGTATTCAGTACCCATTTTATGTTCTACAATATTTTTACATCTGACAGGTGAAAAAGTAGCCCAGGAAATATGAAGCAAAACTTCGGATATTTCTATATCCTTATTTTTTAAATCTTTAAAAATTCTTTCTGTGAAATGTAATCCTGCTGTTGGCGCCGCTACTGAACCCGGGATAGATGCGAAGACGGTCTGGTATCTATCAATATCATCTTGTATTAAATCCCTTTTTATATAAGGCGGTAACGGCATCTTGCCTTGCTTTTCAACAACAATTTCGATATCACTTGAAAATTTAACTTTTAGAAAACCATCTGATATGGAAATAATTTCGCAAAAATCATCACCGAAAAACAGACGATCACCAATCTTTAAATTTTTCGATGGCTTAGCTATCACATTAACTATATTATCCTTGCCCTCATTAAGCAACAATATTTCTATTTTGCCGCCTGTTTGTTTTTTCCCGAAAAGACGGGCAGGAATCACTTTTGTATTGTTTATAACTAAAACATCGCCTTTATCGAAATATTCTACAATATCCCTGAAAATTTTATGCTCTATTTTCCCGGTATTTCTGTGAAGGACCAACAGTTTCGATTCGTCTCTTTTCCGGCTCGGGTATTGTGCTATAAATCTTTTTGGCAGGTCATAATAAAAATCTGAGAGATTTTGAGAAGACATATTAATTTTTAATCTAATTTTTTGATTTCAGTGTTACGATAATAATATTTTAATATTTTTTCATAATTCCAACCTTTTTCAGCCATGCCTTTTGCACCCCACTGGCACATACCTACACCATGACCCCAACCATGCCCGGTAAAATAAACAACATTTTTTTTAAGTTTAATTTTAAAATTAGTACTGCGAATAACATTGGAACCCATGGATGTTCTGAACCTGCTGGATGCCAGCCATAGATTTCCTTTGGAATGTTCAATTAGAATTTCTTTCACACGACCTGATGATGTATACCCGACAGCTTTTATTCTTTTTATATCTTTAATCTTGTAACCGTTAGCACGCAAATTATTTGCAATTGCAGCAAAAGAATATTTAGCAGTCCAATTATACCATCTATCATCTTCGCAAAAACCACATTCTACGCCGGTAAGATATTCAGGATTAGGACTTTTGGAATCCTGCCAGACATTTCTAATATCTTCGGTATGCCCCCCGCAACTTGAATGATAAAGGGTATTTATTATCCCACCGTTATAAACAAGAATTTCTCCTGCTGTATCAGCTACCGCATTGTCCGACCTTTCATCTTCAGAATCCGCTCCCCCATAAACCTGACAATGTGTCTGTGAACATAAATCGAAACCACTTTCATAATGCCTATTTAAATTTTTAATAGCAAAAGTTCTTGCAACTACTGCCTGTGCTTTTAATGACTCAATTGCCCAGTCAGGCGATACTTCCTTTGTCATTACTCCGCAAAGATAGTCTTCAATTCCAACCTCATTTATGACAGTAATTCTTTTTTTATTTTTTATTCGCAATATTATGTTTCCCCTGTACCTTTTCCCACCAACCTTAATTTTATATTTTGGATTTTTAGTGTTTAATTTTATCGGGAATTGATACTGTTTTTTTATAAAGATAATTTTTCCGTCAATAATTTTAACAACGTAAGCATTATCTGCTGACATTTCGGTTTCTTTACCGGTTTTGGTATCAGTAATTACAAAATCATCTTCGGCGCCGATTGTGACCTGTGATAAATTTTCAAAAATACCTATTTTTACTATTCTTTGCGATTTTTGAGGTAAGATAGCTTCCGGTATTAATGTCTCTTTCATTCTTTCTGAAACTACCGGCACTTCCGGCTTAACAGTAACTTTAGTTTTCTTTTGCGGAACAGCACACCCGGAAAAAATGAACAAAAAATAAAAAATGATAAACAACTTAGATTGCTTCGTCGCTATACTCCTCGCAATGACTACATCTTTTTTGTCATTGCGAACTAAAGATGAAGCAATCTCATGAATTTTTAAATTCTTAGACATAGATTTATAAAAACTTACTTTTTTGAAATTAACCATAGTATAAATGATAATAAAACACTAAGAACTATAGAGGTAGATAACGGGAAATAAAAGGTAAAGTTTTCTTTCTTTATATAGATATCCCCGGGGAGTTTTCCCAAATATGGGATTTTTATGTTAAAAACAAGTATAATACCGACAAAAACAAAAACCAAACCTGTTATTATTAAAATCTTTCCGAAAAAACTCATCTGGCGTTACCACCTTGTGTATAAACTCCCCGACAAATCACTGCCAAAAACATTCAGAGTAACTTTACCTTTTTTATATACCCAGCCGCCTGAACCATTTAAGACACGACTCACTTTGTTGGATTTAGTTAATAATTCCTGCGGTATCTCATCCAGGTATTCTTCAATAAGAGAATCAAGTTTCCTGGGATATTTTCTTGTTTTTGCATTATAAATATTTATTGCTTCACGAAGGTAAAACAAATTTCTTTGGGTTACCTTCTCCTTTTCAATAATGATTTTTCTATATGCCAGATCACGAAGCTTTGAAAAAATATCCATACACTGTTGGTTAGATAAATCAACCATGGGTATATAATAATAATTTTCCATACCCACGGGTGTCCATACTGTATACCCTCCGCTTGGCTGTATGAAACGTAAATAATCATTTTTAAATAACATCGAAAAAATACTATAAAAATCGATATAAAATATCTCATTACTTTTAGACGGAATTGTTAACTGCTTGAATTTTTCAGTTTCTGATAATAAGTTTTTCTTCTTTGTCATAAAACTTTCTATATCTTCTGAAAAGGAAGGCGGGTAACAGATAATGAAATATTTTTTTATAAAAAAATACTTAAATTGTACAACACCCAAAAAAGGCAGTCTGTAATCGAATGTACCTCCCTCTTTTTCTTTTGATGATGGTTTTACAATTTCCTCAAATTTACCTAAAAATAATTTCTTACTTTTCACTTTACAAAACATCATAATTGCATTTTTATTATTATAAGGGCATAATACATATCCTGACTCTTCACTAAAAACTGTTTTTTCGGTAACAGGAACAGGAATAAAATACGGTATAGGTAAATTACCCGCGACAAAAAGCAAGGCATTTCCGGGGATAAACGACAGTGACTTAATTTTTTGGGGCTTCTTCTTTAATCCGGGATTTTTGTTGAAAATATATGATTTTACCAGTATACCCTTCTTAAATTGAACTGACAATAAAACTGCGTTTGCCATTTCTTCTATCGGCCTATAATTATTTGGTCCAATTCCTCCGGGCTTAATATAAATATAATTTCCCGATATTATTTTTTGCATATTTGTCTTGAACTCGACATCATCTGCAACAGAACTGTTTAAAACATCTGTTGCTAAATCAATTACTTTTCGTATAGTAAATATGTCGTTTGATATAACCAACCTGTCATCTATAAGACACCAATATTTATTCTCACTGAATATGTCTATTTGTATATTTTTATATTCGTCTATTCCAATTTTCTTTGCCACCAAATCTCTTACTTCTTTCAACAAATCAGATTGTTTATCCAAACTTGAAATTAATAATATTTTTCTATCATCAGCATTTTTTAACCACATTGCAACCATGATGTTTTTACTTAAAATCGACAACATATTTTTTTCACTTAAATCAAACCCTATACTATTCTGAATATCCCTGATATCTTTTGAAAATCCAAGCGATTCCGACGGCATTTCTTTCCAAAACCATTTCATAAAACCATTCAATTGTGAATAAATATTTGTATTCTTAAAATCCATCCACACAGAACCTAAATCATCAAACCGCATAAGAATAGAAGGGTCGGGGGGTATCAGTTTTTCATAAGACAAGTCAATTGTTGCGATTATTTTCTTCTCTTTTTTATAAACCGTAATAAAAAATAAATAAAAAATTATCGCAAATCCTATAATTAACAACAAGATTTTTACTTTTTTATTTTTCATATTTACTGAACACGCAACCGCAATATTTTTGCATATAGTAACCGAGTTTCTTAAACTCATTTGTATTTTTATAAAAGTTTTCTCTGCCGTCGTAGTAATAAAACTTTACACCGAATTTATTTTGAAGCTGCTCTCCTGTTTTTTTTAACTCCTCGTGATTTTGGTAAGGACTTGTTAAAAGTGTTGTTGAAAAATACTCAAGCTTTAATTCTTTTGCTTTCCGAGCTGTTTTCGTCATGCGCATCATATAGCATTCGCTGCATCTTTTATCCTTCCGGTCTGCAAAACTTTTAACCTTTGAAAACCATTCCTTCCAATTATACTCAGATACTATAAGCGGAAAGTTCTTAATCGCAACTTCTAACCGCCGTTTATGTTCTGACGGAAAATGGATATTAGGATTATACCAGTGATATTTTATATTAAATTCTTCTGCTAAATATTTTTTAGCAGAAAAACCACAAATCCCGCAGCAAGTATGGAGTAAAACTGTCCGCATAATAAAATAAAACGCAAATTGTCGCGAATCAAACGCAAATTATCGCAAATTCTTTGCGTTCTATTGTTGTAAAAAAGTTTAGAGGTTGTCAGATAATTGCACATTGGCTGTGAGGATGACAAAAAAAATACAATTGTGACATAATCTCCAAGTTCGGAATAATGAAATTGACATTTTTTCAACTGTAACTATAGCAGTTCCAACTGTCTCTTTTCTGGGACAAACTCACCGATAGCAGTTGTATCTAAACCAAAATCTACTGCCATTTTTTCTACCAAATCTGCTATCTTTTTAGAAAATATTACCGGTGGTGAAACCCGCTTTGAATACATTATTTCATATCTTCTTAATAGTTGGGGATAAAATTTTTCAATAAAAGACAAAAATCGCGCTTTATTTGTATCACGTAAACGCAAATCATCAGTAGAAATATACTTGGCACCGGAAAGACTTGCTTCTGATACTATGTCCGATACTGTTTTTTCGTTTATTATATACGGGATAACCGGTGCCAACATAGCACCACATCGTATTCCCCGCGAAGCAAGGATGCTCATTGCTTTAAACCTTTTTGACGGCTTAACTGAACGCGGCTCAAGCAATTCCCATAAATCATCATTTGTTACTATAGAAAAACTTACTGCTAAAAATGTTACTGCCGACATTTTCTCCAACAAGTCAATATCACTCAGAATTAAATCCGACTTTGTCATTATATGAGTCGGAATTTTAAAATTATAAAGAACTTCTAAAATACTTCTTGTATTTTTATATTTTTTTTCGATTGGCTGGTACGGGTCGCAGGCAGTACCGATTATTACCAGACAGTCCTGGGGAATTTTTTGCAGTATTTCATTTAACAGAAACGGTGCATTCGTTTTTGATTGTATCTTGTAAAAAAATTCTTCCTTCTTTTCATACGGGATATACTTATCAGACATAACATAGCAGTATTGGCATGAATGCTCACAACCCTTGTATGGATTTAATGTATAAACGCATGAAAAACCGTCTAATTTATCGTCCAAGCGATTTAAAATGCTTTGTACCTGGATAAGTTCATATTTGACCATATGAGTACGCAGATCACACAGATAATAGCATAACTGTCATTGCGAGGGACGAAGTCCCGTGGCAATCTCATGAGATTGCTTCCCACCACTGAATCGTTGGCGGGCAGGCGTCATTTCATTCCTCGCAATGACATGCCTGTTGTTTAATCGGTGTAATCAGAGATTGTTGGTATCCTTCGGACAACAATCTCATTTATAAAAGTTCTGACTGTTTTTTGAAGGGTAATCCTAAATGTTTATATGAAAGTTCTGTGACAACTCTGCCACGGGAAGTCCTTGCCAAAAAACCTGCTTGTATAAGATAGGGTTCATATACATCAGTTATCGTATCTGTTTCCTCTGAAACGGAAACTGCTATTGTATCAACACCCACGGGACCACCTGAAAATTTTTCAATAATTGTAAGAAGAATTTTCCTGTCTGTCTCGTCAAGACCGACTGCATCAATTCCCAGCGATTCAAGAGCATCTGATGCAAGTTTTTCCGTAATTATTCCTTCTGTTCTCATATCAGCAAAATCACGGATTCGTCTTAAAAGCCGGTTTGCTATTCTGGGAGTACCCCTGCTTCTTTCAGCTATAATGTCAATACCTTTTTTATCTGATTTTATATTAAGAATACCTGCCGAACGTGTTATAATTTCTTTCAAGTTATCAACCGAATAAAAATCAATATGGGCAGAAATGCCGAACCTTTCTCTTAACGGGGATGTTAAAAGTCCCGCACGGGTTGTGGCTCCGATAAGAGTAAATTTTGGTATATCCAGCTTTATGGTTTTTGCCGAAGGACCCTGCCCTATAATAATATCTAATTTAAAATCTTCCAAAACAGGATAAAGCGATTCTTCAACCACCCTGTTTAGACGATGAATCTCATCAATAAAAAAAACATCTCCATATGAAAAATTAGTTAAAATAGCTGCCAAATCGCCGACTTTTTCCATAACAGGACCGGACGTTGATTTTATATTTACACCCATTTCGTGTGCAATTATATTAGCAAGAGTTGTCTTGCCAAGTCCAGGCGGTGAATAAAAAAGACAATGGTCGAGCGGTTCTTTCCTTTTTTTTGCGGCAGAAATGAAAATCTTGAGATTTTCTTTAAGTTTTTCCTGACCGATGAATTCATCAAGTTTCTGAGGTCTTAAAGTATAATCAATTTTTTCTTCTTCTTCAACAGTTATAGGACTAATTATCCGCTTTTCTATTTCTTCCATATTATTTTTAGACCTTTTGAAAAACCATAAACGATCTTGATTACATTTATGACAACATCGCTGTCATTGCGAGGGACGAAGTCACGCGGCAATCTCACTTCTCTAAATCTTTAAGTGCCTCTTTTATTATTTCCTGAGTTGAAGCCTCTTTTTTAATACGAGCAACTGCAGTTTCAACTGCTTCCTTGGACTGAATATATGTAAAACCGAGCGACTTTAATGCTTCTACTGCATCATCAAATGCTAATGCAGAAGTTGTAACCTCTCTATCCGGCAAATAAAATTCTTTCATTTTATCTTTTAATTCGAAAATAAGTTTTTCAGCTGTTTTCTTGCCAATCCCGTGAATACCTGAAATAGTTTTCATGTCTGAAGAAATAATGGCTTTCCTAAACCCGGAAATAGAAGTATTTGATAAAATTTCCATAGCCGTTTTTGGACCAATACCCGAAACACCTATCAAAAGTAAAAAAAGTTCTTTTTCAAATTGGGATGAAAATCCAAAAAGGTCAATGGCATTTTCCCGCACATGCTGATAAGTCAATATTTTTAATTTCATTGTCTCAGGCGGGAGTTCGGAAAACGTTGCCATTGAAATTGTCAGTTCATACCCTACACCACCGACATCAATAACAATTTTATTTTTTTTCTTGGAAACAAGCGTTCCGGTAAGCTGAGATATCATTATCTACCTTACGAACTCACGAAAATGACCACGAATTTATTCACGAATTAACACGAATAAAAACTACGCAGTTATTTGTGTTTTGTTCGTGATGTTTGCCTTTATTTGTGTGACACTATTCGTGTTTAAATAACAGATGCCGATGGCGATAGCGTCAACTGTGTTATCATCTTTTGGCAGTTCTTTTAATTTTAAAATATTTTTTACCATATAACCGACTTGATTTTTATCTGCCTGACCGTAACCGGTAAGTGCCTGCTTTACTTGAAGCGGGGTAAATTCACAAATACTAAGTCCCATTTCTACACAGGTTACTATTACAACTCCACGAGCATGACTGACTGTA
Source organism: Elusimicrobiota bacterium (assembly GCA_028718185.1). Classification (NCBI taxonomy): domain Bacteria; kingdom Pseudomonadati; phylum Elusimicrobiota; species Elusimicrobiota bacterium. Next base: position 30,939 of record JAQUMH010000012.1, on the reverse strand, counting down.
ATTGCTGTTTTAACATTTTTTGCAAAATATATCTGTTCAACTGACGCTACTTCCGGCTTATTATTTCTTATTATTTTTTTAAGTTCCCTGCTGATTATATAAAGCCGATTCCCAAACGGAACATCCGGCAAGGTCTTTATTACCCCGCATTCTTTAATCGTTAATCTTGAATCTTTAATCGCTTCTATAACCGCCCACCCGCAAGAAGCAATCCCGGGGTCAACTCCAAGTACTATCATTAAAACACCTTCACGAAAACGACCACAAATTTAGTCACGAATAGTCACGAATAAAAACATTGTTATTATTCGTGTTTTGTTCGTGATGTTTGCTTTTATTCGTGTTTCTTTATTCGTGTTTTTATTCTACTTCGAAATTTGAAAAAACATTTTTAACATCATCGTGTTCTTCTAATTCAGTTACAAGTTCTATCATCTTATTTGCATCTGCACCTTCAAGTTTGATATATGTTGTAGGTAATTTTGTATTTTCTGCCACCTCAATATCAATTTTTTTGTTTTCAATCGCTTTTTTTACTTTTTCAAAATCTGCCGGCTGTGTAATAATCTCATATAAGTCTGCATCATCACTCTTTACATCTTCAGCGCCGTTGTCAATTGCAATTGTCATTATTTCATCTTCTTTAACCTTTGTTTTTTCAGTCGCAATATAGCCTTTTGACTGGAACATCCAGCCGACACAACCGGTCTCGCCAAGATTACCGCCATGTGAAGAAAATATTTTTTTTATCTCCGAATGCGTCCTGTTTTTATTGTCAGTCGTAACTTCAACTATAACAGCAACTCCACCGGGACCATAACCCTCGTATGACAATTCCTCATAGTTTACACCCGGCAACTCACCGGTCCCGCGCTGAATAGCTTTTTTTACATTATCAGACGGCATATTTGCCATTTTAGCATCTTCAATAGCTTTTCTTAACCTGGAGTTATTTTCCGGATTATTACCGCTTTGCTTGGCAGCAATGGTAAGTTCCCTGGCAATCCTGGTAAAAACCTTTCCTCTTTTGGCATCTATAATTGCCTTCTTGTGTTTTATTCCCGCCCATTTAGAATGTCCTGACATATTTTCCCCCAAATACTATAAATAAATATTTACACCTTTACAAGGTAATCATACCATATTTTTCCCATTTTTACAATAAAAAAATCCCTACACTTAAAAATCAAAGTTAAGGATTATAATTTCTGCAAAAAAATATACTTTATCTTTATTTAACTGCTGGGGGCGGGACTTGAACCCGCATTCCTTTCGGAACACGCCCCTCAAACGTGCGCGTATGCCAATTCCGCCACCCCAGCAAAATTAATTCTAAATTATTTCTTAGGTTGGGCAGGAGTTGTTGGTGCCGCTGTTGGTGCTGCCGGTTGTGCTGATTGCGGTTTTTGAGAAGCTATCGGTATTTTTTCAGCTAGTGACCTGCCCCTTGTTCGGACAGCAACAATTGTCAGTAATAGCGATGTTATCATAAATACCACTGCCATGGTAGTGGTAGTTTTTTTGATAATCCCAGGCGTAGTATTACCACCAAACACAGCTTCATTACCGCCACCGCCAAAAAGCCCGGAAATACCCGCTCCCTTTCCAGCCTGTAAAAGCACAACCAAAATCAACCCAACACTTACTATAATGTGAACCGTCAAAATAAATCCATACATATTTTTTATTCCTTTTATCGCAGCGAGGGAAAAATTTTTGCAGAACTTCAATTTGCAACTTATTTGTTCCAGGAGCAAATTGCAGAGCGAGTTCTAATGAGCGTTTCAAAAAAATTTGTTCCCGAGCGATATCTATGCGCCATATTTCAATAATTTTCCTGCATTCGCAAGCGCCAGCGGCATTACGTCTCTTGCTGAAATTCTTCCTAAACCTCCGGAAATACAATCCATTTCCGCGAACCTTTCAACTTTATCAAACCTACATTTTTTAGAATAAATTAATAAAGGTACCGGGTGCCAGGAATGACCGCTATTCACTGCAGGTGTAGAATGGTCTCCGGTTACTATTATAACATCAGGGTTTAAACTTGTCAATACGGGTATTGATTTATCAACTTGTTCAATCACTTTTACTTTTCTCGCAAAATCGCCGTCTTCACCTGAAGAATCCGTCTGTTTTATATGCATGTAGAAGAAATCATACTTTGAAAAATTTTCTTTCAATGTTGAAAATTCCGTTTCTATGGTATCACCCGCTTTTACAACTTCCATACCGCATAACCGGGCAAGACCTTTATACATAGGATATAAAGCAATACAGGCAGGCGTAAGTTTATAAACTTCCTGAAATTTCGGTAAATTAACCATTTTAGAAAATCCGCGAAGCAAAACCATATTAGCAGGATGGTCATTTTTTAAAATCTCTTTCGTTTTCCGGATAAATTTATTGACAATTTCTGCAGAACGGACAGCAGATTTATCTATAACAACAACGTCCGGCGGTTTTAATCCCTCTTTTTGCGGGTCGGAATCTAAAAGCTTGTCAGATAAATCCTTACCCCTGAAAATTACTGAAAACCTGTGTTCTTTGACAGGTCTTACAAATATTTTTATTCCGTCAATTTCCATACCGTCAAGTTTCTTACAAAGTTCTATATTTTTGTCGGTTGAAATCCGCCCGGCACGACGGTCAGTAATTATATCTTTATCGTCGACTGTACAATAATTTCCCCGTGCTGCCATGTCGTTAACGGTAAATTCAAAATCTATCCCAAGCGTATCTAGAAGCCCGCGACCGATTTCATGTCTTAACGGGTCGTAACCAAAAAGTGAAAGGTGCGCAGGCCCGCTGCCGGGAGTAATTCCAGGTGAAATGGGGTCTGATAAACCGCATATTGAAATTTTAGCGAGATTATCTAAATTGGGATGGTTTGCCGCTTCAAGTTCTGTTTTACCACTTTCATTTTGAAGCCCGCCTAACCCATCCATTACAACAAGCACAATTTTTGTATCCGTTTTTACAGTTAGTTTTTTTAAAAATTCCTGTTCAATCATCTTTTTCCTCACTTATTGTGTAATGTGTTTTGTGCTATGTGTAATGAAATAATAAAACCAAAAGAGTTGCCTGTTTAGTTGGCATTAACAACCGTTCTCGATTTCCCTATTATATCTTTCTCAGGTAACCGCTGGGATTAAATGTCATTAAAAATTTTTCTTTTTCTTCGTCGATAACGAAATTTTTATTTTCTTTTAAAAATTCTTCAATTGCCTCATATGGACCGGGACCAAAAGAAATATTCACCGGATGTCCGTTTACATTGCTGTCTTCTACAATCAAATAACTGCCTTTCGTGACAAATTTGCTGTAAATTTTTAATTCTTCAAGGACATGGTCTTTCCTATGGTCGGAATCCAGTATAACCATCACTTTATCCTTATCGCTTATCTGCTTTTTTATCTGTTCGACAATTTCTTTGGAAATAGACGAACCCAGTAAATATTGTATTCTTTTATGCTGGGGACGGTTGGCAACATTTTCAATATCCACAGTAATAATTTTTCCGTTATTTACAAAATCACACATTGTAGCCAAATACCGTGCACTGCCGCCGTTCGCAGTTCCGGTTTCTATTATTACATCCGGTTTCTGTTCATAAATAATTTCCTGGTATATCCAAAGATCCAACGGACATTTTAATGCACGAACACCCAGCCAATATGTATTACGCCAAGTCTTGTGCATGACATTGGAATCATAATAAAGTTTATGAAAATTTCTTACAATGTCTTTTTCGGACTTTGGGGAATAATACATTTTATAATAAACAATATCCCGTAACGCCCTTACTTCATTTTTTATCCGATTTATTAAACTCATTGTTATTTACCTTTCATTTGTTTTTAATATCCTTTAAATTTCAAAACAAAGCAACAAATTTTTGAAGAATCTTTCAATCGCGGAGCGAGGGAGTTGTTGAGCAGAACTTCACGGAGTTCCGCTTACACATTCAGCGGAACGAGTGAGACAGAGTGTCCCGACGTTACGTCGGGAACACGGTTCTGCGAGACAATTCCCGAGCGAGACTATTTATCCTTTAATGCTGCGATTCCCGGTAAGTCTTTGCCTTCTAAAAACTCCAGCGAAGCACCGCCACCGGTAGAAATATGTGAAACCTTATCTGAAACACCGGCTTTTTTAACAGCAGAAACACTGTCGCCGCCACCTATGATTGAAATCGCACCTTTTAATGTGGCTTCGGCAATTGCACAAACAACTGCGTTTGTTCCTTTAGCAAATTTATCAATCTCAAACACACCCATAGGACCGTTAAGAACGATAGTTTTTGCCGATTTAATAACACTGCTGTATTTTGTTATTGTTGTCGAGCCGATGTCAACACCCATCCAACCATCTTTTATATCAATACTTTTTGTTTCTTCGACATTTGCACTTGCATCAACTTTATCAGCTATTATATGGTCAATCGGAAGTAAAAACTGAATTTTGCCGGCTTTTTTCATCAGATCTTTCGCTAAATTTAGTTTATCTTCTTCAACAAGGGATTTACCAATCGATATTCCCTGTGCTTTCAAAAAAGTGTAAGCCATCGCACCACCGATTAAAATTGCGTCAACTTTTTTTATAAGATTTTCAATTACACTAATTTTATCAGAAACTTTTGCACCGCCAAGAATAGCTATGAACGGTCTTTTCGGGTTTTGCAACGTATCGCCAAGATATTTTATCTCTTTCTCAAGTAAAAAACCTGCTGCTGAAGGTAAATATCTATTCACACCGGCTGTTGATGCGTGGGCACGATGAACTGTTCCAAAAGCGTCCTGAACAAAAAAATCTGCAAGTTCCGAAAGCTGTTTTGCAAATTTTTCATCGTTCTTTTCTTCTTCAGGATGAAACCTGAGATTTTCAAGCAACAAAATCTCTTTAGGTTTCAAACCGGAAGCAAGTTTCTTAACTTCTTCACCAATACAATCCGGCGCAAATTTTACATCTATTTTCAGCAATTCCGCTAATCTCTTAGCAACCGGCTTTAATGAAAATTCCAGGGCAACCTTACCTTTCGGTCTGCCTAAATGAGAGCATAAAATAATTTTGCAACCATTATCAATAAGATATTTTATAGTAGGAATTGATTCTTTTATTCTCGTGTCATCGGTGATGTTCTGTGACTTATCCAACGGCACATTATAATCAACCCGCATCAAAACCTTCTTACCTTTCAAATCAACATCCCGAATCGTAAGTTTCGTCATAATTACTTCAGCGGATAAGCGGGTAAGCAGGTTAGTGGATAAGAATACTTCTCTTATCACCTTATCCGCTTATCTACCTATTCACCGCCTCCTCCTCTAGTCATCGCGGAGCGAAGCAAGAAATTTTTGAAGAGCCTCAATTTGCGACCTTTTCGTTCCAGGAGCAAATTGCAGAGCGAGTAGCAAACGAGCGTCTCAAAAAAATTTGCTTGTGAGCGATTATATTCCTTTGTTAATCAAATATTCAATCAAATCAACTACCCTGTTTGAATATCCCCACTCATTATCATACCATGCAAGAATCTTTACCAAATTACCGTCAAGAACTCTTGTAAACGGTGCGTCAAATATAGATGATAAAGGGCAATGATTAAAATCAATTGATACTACTGGTTCATCTGAATATCCAAGAATTCCTTTCATTTTGCCTTCAGCTGCAGATTTTACTGCTTTATTAATTTCTTCGGCAGTCGCGTTTTTCTTCATAGTTGCAGTTAAATCAACTACTGAAACATTCGGGGTTGGAACTCGAATGGCGAAACCATCAAGCTTGCCTTTTAAGTCCGGTATTACAAGAGAAATTGCTTTTGCCGCACCTGTTGATGTAGGAATCATAGAGACTGCTGCCGCTCTCGCACGACGCATATCAGAATGAGCCATATCCTGTAACCGCTGGTCATTCGTGTAAGCATGAATTGTGGTCATCAACCCCTTTTCAATTCCCCAATTATCATTTATAACTTTTGCTACCGGAGCCAGACAATTAGTTGTGCAGGAAGCATTTGAAATAACATGATGGTTTTTGGGATCATATTTATCTTCATTCACTCCAAGAACAATTGTAATATCTTCACCTTCTGCCGGAGCAGAAATTATTACTTTTTTTGCACCGCCTTTTGTTATATGATTTTCAGCTCCTTTAACTTCTTTACCTTTTTTATTAACTCCATCTTTCTTTACCGTGAAAAGTCCGGTTGATTCAACGACAACTTCAACACCTAATTCCCTCCATGGGAGTTCTGCAGGGTCTTTCTTTTTAAGAACTTTTATTTTCTTGCCATTAACAGAGATAATATCTTCACCCTCAGCTTTTACATCGCCGGGAAATCTACCGTGAACAGAATCATACTTTAAAAGATGCGCGTTAGATTTAGCATCATATAAATCATTCACCGCAACGAGTTCAATATTTTTAGAATTTTTTTCCAATATTGCCCTTGCCACTAACCGCCCTATCCTGCCAAAACCATTAATACCTACCTTCATGCTATCCCCCTTTTTAATAACAAGTCAGAAAACCTAATCTTGCTATTTAATTTTTAATTTCATTAATCTCACTTAATAAAAATATTAACTAACGCCGTACATGATACATAAATTTAAGTATCGGGTCAAGTAAAAAATTAGAAAGTAATAGTAAGCGAAGAAGAAATGTCGAAAGAATAATAATTATCCTGCTTTCTTTTTCTATTTTTAAAATAAGAACCGGAAGAACCTAAATTTATCTGCAAATTATCGGAAATAGAATAATCTCCGCTTAGTGATAAAGAATATGTATCGGTGTTATTAACATCTACTATTTTATCAGTATTTGTAGCATATCTTAAATTACTCGTCAAAGTAAAACGATTTTTAAGATCTATTACTATTGACGAAAATGGTAATTTCCACAAAATGGGTTTGGAAACATCATAGTTTACACCCACTGAATAAGTTTGATTTACAGAATCCTTTGTTACTTTAGGTGTTCCATCAACTTCAAAGTTATTTTGCCAGTCATAGCGCGGAGTAAATCGCCAGTCTTTATATCTATAGCCAACCTGAAATGCTGCCGTTTGCGATTTTCCATCACCCATAATCCTATTCTGACTTATATCTTCACTCAAATTTGTGGTAAGGCTATATGAAGTGAAACAATCAAACTTTTTTATAAAATTAAACCTGTAATCATACGAGGTAGCTATTGACTGGTCATATTTTATTTTTCTGCTAAACGCATAATCATCCGTAATCCTTTTTGTATATCTTAAGTTGACTTGTGTATCAGTTACATATTTTTCAACGAAAAAAAACTTTTCCGTTTCTGATATTCCTGCACTAATATCCGGCCAGTTCAGCGTAACAGATCGGCTCGTTGTCCCGGTAGTATCATTTCTTCTATCTGTTTTTGAATACGCGGAAGTTGTCATTATGGATTTTATAGGCGTGAGCCGTCCCTGGAAATCTATAAATTCAAATGGCGCCCACCTCGCATTTTCCCTTATAGTATCTGAAATAGTATATGATCTCCGTTTTGTTCCGGTATCTTCAAATACCATGAAATCTCTTATCCATAATTTATTATAAATGTATATTTCATTTCTTACATTTTCATAAGAATCCCCATCGGCTATTTCATATGAAGAATTTAGTGAAAGCGAATTCATTGGTTTGAAATTAATAATATCTCTTGAAGATAACGAAACTGAAACATTTCCGCCGGCTGTCCTGTCAATACTTTTTGTATTAGTTGTAACATTACCGGTAGTTGAAGTTATTAAATTATATGTCTGGTTTATATTTGAATTGTAAGAGGCAGCGGGTTGGAACCAGGAGAAAATACGGAATGAGGTTGCTAACGATGCTGCCTGACTATCATTTTTGGGATACTTTGTTTCTTCATCAAATATTAATCGTTTTCGTTCTTGTGTGATAGTATACTTATAATTTGGCGTTAATGAAAGATTCGAAAACGGTTTTATGCCTATCCAATCATCCATCCAATTTAATGGTGTAAAAGATGTCCTGCCGGAATAATTATCCGTATACGTCAGGAAATACCAGCTTGTTGTTTGGCCAAGCAAATCCCCGAAATTCACAACTTTTCTTTGCGGTCTACCTAAATATGAATTTGATCTTGAATATGATGCTGATAAATCATTTGGCGTAACATAAAGTTTCAGCGGATTTGTATAATCAAAAGTACCACTATAAGAGTTGGTTTCATCACGTTGAGATGTAAGGTTTGTTTCCGTGATTGATTTTGAATATGATGCACCGATCCGTGGAAATTTTTGGATTGTAATTGAAGTGGAACCGTTACCTGTAACTGTTGTAACTTTTCCCTCATCTAAAATTGAAACAAGATTTGTATCCCCCGTTTGTACTGCTGACGGTGTTACTGTAAGTATCTTTGAAACAGATGTATTCAGCGGAATAGAAATCCAATTTAAAAACGATGGTTTTAAAAACCATATTTGAGGCATATTTAAATAACCTGACATCTCTTCATAATCACGATTTGCAATTTGCGTAGTTAGCGTTTGAAAATCGCGATCTATATATTTATATTTTGCCCCAAATGTTGCCCAGCCAGGAATTGAAAAATCAGCATTTTCCCTATGTGCATAACCGGACATTTGCCATGCTTCATCTAAATAAATTTCATCAACCCAAATTTCGCCATTCTCGATTTTTGAACCAGTTGTATTTTTTACAAGAAGTTTTATTTGGGATATATTAGTAAGTGCTGGTTTACCTATAACCTTAATTGTACCCTCGCTTGCAATAATTGTATCCGGTTTAGCATCTTTATTTATATCAACAAGCTCCAAAACAATTTTTTTCCAGCCAACCCAGTCCGGGACTATAGTATGTTCATAATATGCCGAATCAGCTCCAATTTGCATAGAAAATACAGCTCCACCTGAATTATTACCCCATAAAAAATATGTCAGTTTTTTATGATTTGAATAATTAGCAGCACTCGCAAAAACAGTTTTTGTAGTTGCTGTTGAACCGCTTTCAAGTGTATACTTCAAAGAAAGTGCCTGTTCCTTTTTCCCCGTTAAATCCTTTTTTGCAAGATTATAAAGATCTGTATAAAGTGAGGGAAATTGACTATATAATGGAGTGTAACCGATATTATCAACATTATTAATTGCCGTAGCAGTCATCATATTGTTAATTCCGGTTCCATAAACGGTTGGTTTTTCCCATTTATTCCCTACAATTGATATATCGGTAAATTGAACATTAGTAACATTTGAATTCCCAAGCGGTGATTTTATAGTTAACCGAATTTGTTTTACCGCTTCCCATGTTGCTGTATCACCGAGCGGTAATACAAAATGTTTCCATCCTGTCCATGAAATATTCTTATAAACTGTACCAGTTTCATCCTTAAATCCGATAGAACCATCCGTATTGACAAAGTTTGACATATCAAAACTGCCCAAAATTAAATCTTTTCTTCTCAATATACCGTCACCATCAAGATCTTCAGTATCAATCTTGCCGTTGTTCGCTCCAATAATAGTAATACTTCCATCAGGATGATGAAAGGGAATTCCCACATCCTCACCCGGATTTAAAATACCGTCAGAATTTTTATCTTCAGTCTCTAATATACCATCACCGTCGGCATCCTCGTTTAACGAACCGAGACTGATTGTAATTTCATCACCGGAACTACCAATACTGTTACCATACATCCAAAAATCTAAAAAAAGTTTTTTTGTATAGTCCACTCCAAGCCGCGAAATAGGATAAACAATTGATGCTTCTCTGTTTGAATTGAGTTTGTAGGCAACATATAATACTTGTTTTTTCGTCTCTATCTCATCCTGAGAAGTTGAAGAGTTAATATCACCCATTCTTACATCTATGTTTTCCCAATAAAGAGAACTATTCGCTGTAACTTCTGCCGAAATATTTGCAGAATATTTCCAATAATTCTTATCAGTAGTCATTGTATCCGCTTGTTTAATGCCTTCCATATTATCAATAAGTGCATTACCAAAAATATTTGGATTCTTAATACTTCCAGCATATTCACCTGAAAAAGAAGGTTTAAGCGGTAAATTAGCGAATGTTGTTCTGGAATCAAATTCATATACAGAAATACTTTCCGGAGTTGAATGCACATCCGGAGAGGTTAATGGTTTTGCAGGGAAATTATATAAGAACGTTGAGCCAAACGAAAAATTATTAAAAGGTGCATACTCACCACGAAGTCCAATGACTGTTTGATCCATCTGTCCGCCGAAAGGCATCCATTCATATGTTATATCTATAAGCGTTGAATCACTAATTCTCTCTTCATTCAAAAAAGTAATAAAACCGGAATCGTAGTCCATAAAATAATCTGTATCACGATTAATAGGTACCCCATCCATTAGAATTTTTTCCGATAGCGGAACTATGTTGGGTTTTACAAGATAAGATTTTGTGCGGTACCTATATTCGGTGTAAATAATATAATTGCGGGTCGGCGTGTTTTCATATGTACTTGACGGGAATGGTTCTTTATCATTTCCTGCCGAGTCAGTAAATCTAAAAGTCCCTGCTTCAAAGTCAACTTCTACATTTGTCGGATACTGAGCAACGTCTGGTTTTTCTATACGCGCTAAATCCAATATTTTTAAAATAAAGTTATTTCTGTTGTCATCTCTTATAATTTTAGTACGTCCTATTGAGTAATAATTTTTCAGTTCATATTTAAGCGCTTCATTTTCATCTTTTATTATTTGATAGGAATCTAATGGGTTGCCTTTGACAGCTCTTGTTCCATCTTTTTTCTCATAATCCACTACAATAACATAATTCTGGGCAATTGTTTTTCTAAAAACCACAATCCCTCTTTCATAATCTACAGTATAGTCGCTGCCGGGATAAACCAATTCCGCCGTCAAAACAATTATGGTAGACGCATTAACATCCCATGCTGTAATTGTAGAAGTAAGGATGGTATTATTTTGCGCATTTTTATCATCAATGTAAATCCTTTCGCTACCCGGTTTAATCGGGAGCTGAGATGAATCAAGCGTCAACCTATAATACTTTCTTCTTTGATACGATATATCATAAATATCTTTCTTTTCAAATGTAGTTGAACCATGAAATCGTTTTGTTTCAGTTGTACCTTTTGTCCTTGAAAAAACTCCGTACATGTTGGCATTCTTATATTTTAGCTTTGCCATAGCACCAAATGCTGCCTTATCGTACGAAACAAATTCTGTTCCGGGAAGCGAAAGTGTAATATCACCAAATGCTGCCTGCTGTACAAATTCATCAGGATCACCCTGATACATAATAGAAATATCTTTTTTACTTTCAACCGTATCGTCATAATCAACATTCACGGAAATTTTCTTTTTAACCGTCCCCTTAACCCTAACTTGAAGCTGCTGGTCCAGTTCAAACCCGGCAGCTGTCGGTTCTGTTCTACCGTCATCCCTCTTATTGAGATATTTTGAGACTGAAAATTTCATACCGATAAACTTCCTGCCCGAAATCGCAAGTTTTGAATCATAAGGAAGTTCTATTCCTTCGGAAAGTATTGGAGGTAATGTCGGCTCGGAAGTAATCGTAGTTGAACTTGCCTGAAATGATTCAGGTTTGGCAGTATTTATTGTTTCTTCACTAAACGTTTTTTCTTCTTTCTGTTTTCTTATCTGCTGCCATTCATCCATATCTAATTCCTGTCCATAAACAGCGGAAATACAGGCAAGAAAAACAATCCAGATAAACGTGATTGAAATATATTTTTTCATTAATAAATATTTTTTTAATATGTTTTGCACAAATACACCAGATACCGGCATAAAATTAAGACAGTTCTCTACTTATAGTATTTTAGCAAATAATATTCAATTTAACAATATAAATTTATATGGACCCGCCCCCGCTCCGCCCCGCCACTACTGCTTTGGCGGGCAAGCACTGATACTTTGGCGGATTTCCTATAACACCCTTTTATGTCCCTAACCTTCAGTTAGGGACTCAAAAAAAATAGACTTGATTCTATCAAATACTTTATATATAATAGACGTAGATAGCCGCAAATGTAAGGTACGGATGACTGCGGATATAAATCAGCGGTCATCAGCGATACTTTAAAAATCCGCCGCTATCTGCGTCTATGAAAATAATTGACCGATATATTATCAAAGAATTTTTACCAAAATTCCTTACTTCACTTTCAGTATTTACCTTAATATTACTTATGGATCAGATTTTTGATTTTCTTGCTGATTTAGTTTTAAACAAAGGTGTAAATTTTCTAGATACTTTAAAATTATTTTTATATCTGCTATCTTCGCTTTTTATGTTTTCGGTTCCTATATCAATATTTTCCGGCAGTGTTTTGCTTTTCAGCCGCATGAATGAAGACAATGAAATAACTGCAATACGAACCGCAGGCATAGCAACCACCTCAATTATAAAACCAGTTGCAGTAATTTCATTTTTATTGTCCTTACTTATGTTTCATGTAAATTCCACATTAGCGCCGCAAGCAAATTCAAAATTTAAAAAACTTTATTACCCCATACTTTATAAAAACCCTGTTACGCAGTTCTCTGAGAAAAATTTTATTCAAATCCAAAATTATGATATCTACGTAAAAAAAATCCAAAAAGATAATACCCTTAAAGGTGTGTTAATTTACAAGTGGGAGGAGGGACTCCCTACAATAACAACAGCAAAAAGTGCGGAAATGGTTATAGCGGAGGAAAAAGGATTCTTATTCCGTTTAAACAATGGTATGACTTTTCAGGAGAATTCTAAGAGAATCGGAGATTTTAGCGTTTGCAATTTTTTAACCAATGAAATGGTACTCGCAGTAAACAACAATACAGATTTCCTAGCAAACAGAGAGGTTAGCATACGAGAATTAAAATCAAAGGATTTATTAAAAAAACTCAAAACGGTTGCGCCCGAATTGAAAAATTTATATATTACTGAATTCCATTTGCGAATCGCCCTGGCTTGCGCTGGTTTTATACTTATATTTGTATCAATTCCCCTGTCATTACTTTATAAAAAAAGAGCAAAGAGCTTTGGAATTACATCTATTATCGCAATTATATTTGCCTATTACACGCTTTTAATAGCAGGGACTACTATGGGTCAAAAGGGTTTCATAAATCCAGTGGCTGCAGTATGGTTCCCAAACTTTACATTTGGAATAATAGGCGCTTTACTGACACTAAAATTAATTAAAAAATAATTATTAAATTGTATGAAAATTATAGATAAATATTTAACAATTACTTTTTCCAAATCACTGGCCATTTCGGTCGCAGTTTTTTCATTCATTATATGCATAACATATATTTTTGACCGCCTGTACATAATTTTTAAATTAAATGCATCGTTGTCTTCATTCTTCTTATCACTTCTTTACTCGTTTCCTAATTGGCTTTCTCTAATCTTTCCGGTGGCAATACTTTTAGCTACACTTTTTTCTGTAGGTGATTTAGCAAGAAATAATGAAATTACTGCATTAAGAACTTCGGGATGCAGTATCTTAAGAATAGTATCATCAATAATTTTTGCAGGTATTTTATTTACCATTATCTTTATTTTTTTTAATAATACCGTATTGATAAATTCAAACAAGAAATTCACTCAAATTTGGAAATATGATATAAAAAAACAGAAATATCAAACAAATGAAGGATTTAATGTTGTCCAGATTGAAAAAGACAAAATATTTTCAGCAAAAATGATTGATGGTAACAACGAAAAGATTTCTGGGCTTATTCTACTTGAGCTTGATGACAAAATGAATTTAAAGCAAAAAATAACCGCTAAAGAAGCGAAGTGGAAAGACGGATGGCTGGAGATTACTGACACTACAATATGTGACTTTTATAACGGTAATTTTACAATAAAAAAGTTCACTGCAAAAAAAATCCCGTTTAATAAAAAACCGTCGGAATTTATTAATATTAAGAAAGACCCTGACGAACTGTCTTATAGGGAAATATCCGACCTGATTGTACGACTTAAAAAATCCGGAATCCCGTCACACCAGGAAATGGTTTTTAAATATTCAAAGCTTGCGAGACCTGTATCTATTTTGACAATGTTGCTTTTAGGAATCCCTTTTGCAATAAAAATGGCAAAAACTGCAAAAATATTCTCATTTGCCGTAGCTATATTTGTCGGGTTTCTTTATTGGGGAGGAGTATCGTTAGGGCAAGCTATGGGACTTAACCAGACCCTTTCACCATTACTTGCATCATGGCTTTCTAATATAATCTTTACGTCTGTCGCGGTTTTCCTTATTTTGAAAATAGAATAAGATTGGCAAGAATTTTACATGCGTCGTTAAGTTCTTCTGCGGAATATGCTTTAACGTTTTCTGATTTTAATATACTTCCTGTTTCAACATCAACAAGATTCACTGTTATCAAATAAGTATCTATAAGTTTTGAAAGATTACCGATAATAATCTGCTGTGCATTTAAAATTTTCCCTATTTGAACTGCACAATCAGGAGTAGCACAGCCTAACCGTTGAAAAGCTGCTTCTGCAAGTATTTTATCCATATCTGCTTTTCCGATTAAATTATAGGTACCAGGTTTTATTAGGGTACTTAATTTTTCAAGTTCTATCCTTAAGAAATCATCAACAATAGAAGCATCTGATTGAGAAACATTATTCCCTTCGAAGTTAGCAACTGCGATATTTATAATATTACCTTTCTGCAATTCATTGATTTTCTGTTCTTCCAACTTACTTTTCTTACTTCTAAACTTTTGCTTTATCATTGCTTCTTGTACTTTTTTCAACCGACTTTCTTCATTTTCTTGTTCTGATTCTTCCCCGCCAAATCTCATCAAAAAAGAAACCTGATATGGATTACTAATACTGTTAAGTTCGGTAGCAAAGTCAACCGAAAACCTGTCATAAAATCTAAATCCCAAACCTAAGGTATAATTGTTTCTATCAGGCAGAATTTTTAGACCGCCTCTCAAAAAATATCTTTCATAAAGAGAATATTCGAGTCCGACTGAACTATAGATACCTTCTTCTTTAATCAAATCAAAACTGTCTGCAACAGCAAGCAATGAATTATTATTACTAATAGGCAGATTATAAGACAAACCGCTACGAACAAGGAACGGTAGTGATTCACCTTTGCTCCTATATTTTATTGACGTACCATAATTTTGAACCGAAAGACCAAAATGCAGCCTCTTGTTTTTACTTCTTAATAGCATACCCGTATCCAAAGCTGCTGCGGAAGCATTATATTCTTCTACAAGTCTTGTTGATAAACATTTTATATTATATCCCATTGAAAAGTCTTCCGATAAATACCATCCCCAACCAATAGTAGCCATAAAGTCAGATTGGGAAACAGCACTTTTCGACGTGCCATCTATATAATTTATTTCAATTTTGCCGCCATTCAGATGTAAAACTCCAAAAGCAATACTAGATCTTTTTCTAGTTAATAACGGTTGATTATAAATAACTGAAGCTTTATAATCATCACTTAATCCGCTAGTAAAAAATGAAGATATTTGCTTTCTTGAAATAGAAGCAAGACCAGCGGGATTAAAATACAGCGTATAAATATCTTCATCTAAAGATGTGCCACAACCACCAAGAGCCATTTGTCTCACACCCACAGGTTGCATCATTATTATACCCGCAGTTGTACCTACGGCAGAAGCATAAAGATAGTTCAGAGTAAATAGTTCATAGTTCATAGTTAAAAACAATAATATTAATAATGGATTTTTCTTCATGTTATTTCTCTTTGCTATGAACTATGAACTATAAAACTATTAACTATTTTTCCTATCTTATAACACATATTTTTTTAGTTTCTTTGTAGCCAGGTGCTGTTATATGAATAAGGTAAATTCCAGAGGCAACAGTATTATTATCAGAATTTTTACCATCCCAACCAATAAAATATGTTCCTGCAGAAATATATTCACTTACAAGGGTCTTTATAAACCGCCCATCCAGTGTATAAATTTTAACGGTAACATTGCCATCATTTGATGTTTTATAATAGATGGTAGTTTTTTCTGCTCCCGGAACAAAAAGATTATTAATGGGCTTAATATTATTCGGCTTATCTATCAAATTTAAATAACTAACATTTGCAATTCCTATAAAATCGTTATTACTTAAAGGTAATTTAGTGATTGTTGCAGTTATATTTCCAGGCAAAAATTTCCAGTTAGTTAATGCGGGTGTAATCGTATATGGACCATTTTCTAAATCTGAGAAAATATAATAACCATCAGTATTAGTTGTTGTATAATCAACTATTGTCCCGGACAATGTAACACCAACGTCCTGAATACCTCTTCCGGCACTATCTTTTATATATCCCCTAATAAACGGTTTATAGGCAACTGTGAAATTGGAGCTTTGCACATCATTCGAAATATCATAAACCCTTAACATATTCTCCTGCCCATCGTAATTATTCGCATAAGGTGAACAAAAAATCTCTCTTGTTCCAGGCCAGATATCAGTTGAATCACCATAATTTGTCGAAGGGTCCGTGTCATCAGCCTCTTCAACATCAACTGTTCTGTGTGCATAGTTATTTAGTGAGTTATTTGCTGCTCTTTCAGCAAATGTTGTTCCCTCAATAGTTCCTTCATCAATATGCCAAATTAAAAGTCCGGAACCCGGTAATTTAGTAGAATATGTAGAAGTGGATGTATTACATAAAATGAAATACTCTGTTTCAGAATTTATTGTTTTTAATCTATAAACTGAAGATGACGATATCTCGAACGTATATGAGGTAAGATAATAAGTCCCATCAGAGATTTCAGTCGGTGTAAGCCATCCAAGTTTGTATTTTTCCCATGCAGAAGGCTGTGTAGGGTTATATCCATTATTAACCCAAACCCCATAATCCATTAGAGACCAGTACCCAACCTGAGAATATCTGCTAATTCCTGTTGAATACAAATCCCAAAGACCCAAGTAATGTCCAAATTCGTGACATGTAACACCGATAGAACTTGCATCCAATTCTTTTGCCGGGACATTTATACCTTCCGTAAAACCATTTGTTTCTGTAAAAGGACCGACATATGCCGACCATATATCACCGGAATTTTGTGTTGTTTCATTTCCATAACCGGCATGTGCAACCATGACACCATCGTACTCCGGATATGAAACAATAACAGGACCGTCAGGATAATTATTCACTTCTCGCAATGCATCTATTATGAGTTGAGATAGTGATGCATCTGTATCCTCTCCATAATACGACATAGTCCTGGAAAGTGGAAATGGCATTTCGTTATATATTCCTTCTAAAGTTGGCGTCGATTTTGCCACTGAATCTTTTATTGAATAATAAAAAAATGTAAATTCAATATCCAGAAGACTATATGACGCTTCTTTATAAAAGTTTTTAAGAAATGAAAGCGTATCGTTAAAACCAATTTTATCTTCGTTAGTCATTGTTTCATTACCTGATGTATTTACACCATTGGGTTCCAAATCAACCAAAATTACAGCAATTTTTCTTGTTCCGGTTGTTCCTATAGTTTTTGCAATCACTTGCTGTGATAAACCTGTTTCTTTAAGTATTTTTATATCGGGATGTTGATGCACATATTCTTTTGGTCCGGGATTTTTTCCATTAATATGAGGCACAGCGTAAAGGGAAGAGGCAAGAAACAAGATGAAAGAAGAAAGATGCAAGATTAAAAAAGTAGAAGTTTTTTTCATACGTTGTTTATAATAAGATATGCGACTTAACTGCACAGGTTACTAACATACTTACTAACAATTGTTAGTAAGTTATTAATAACATTATTTTGGACATGAATAAACTATAATACTTTATATTAAAAATCAAATGAAATTGTTAATGCTGCAGAAGCTGCTGCCGGGACTTTTGTGCTTGAACCAGAAACTTTCTGACCAATATCAACCATATCAGATGACATTGCACCACCGACATCAATTACAAAATGTGCAATATTTAATCCAAAACCTCCGGTGTAAGCAAGTTTTGCAGATGACTCAGCAATATTTTTCATAACACCAGTACGCAAAGCTAAATTAAACCATGATTTATTTAAAATGTTTAATTCAGTTCCAAGCCCCCATAACTGTGAATTATAACCGGGAAGCGGTGTCGAGTTTTCTGTTAAATCCAAATCAGTTGAAATACTCCACCAGTTAAACGGCCAAACAGCAATTCCTCCGCGGATTTGCGGGTCAATTTTATACTTTGAACCTTCACCATCATTAATTGCTTTTACCGGCTGGTCAAAGGTAGGACTATTTAAATTTCTTATTAAAAGCCCAAAATTTGTTTTCTTATTAAAAAATTTCTTCTGAAGCAAAAATCCTAAATCAACACCTATAGCATTTGAAGTTCTCTGATTGTCACTAAAATCTTTCCATAAATCAACATTATCTTGATTAAGCACACCAACCTTTACATAACCGACATAACCTTTAATATATTTCACATTTATGCCGGCATAAAGCCCTTTTAAAATTCCGTTTAAAACTGCTGTTGATTGAACACGCGGAACTTTCATACCATAACCCAATGATGCCTCAAATGTTGAAGCACCGCGAACAGTAAGATTGGACTTATTATTAGCATATGAAGAACCGGCAGTTGCACCACCAAGAATACTATCAATTAAAGGCCTGACATCTTCAATTTGTTGAATATAGTCTTTTACTTGTTCTTTAGTAAGTACTGTTGTTCCAAGCTGATTTGCTATTGTCGGATCTGTAGCAGCTCTCACAATCGCATTTGCAAGCGCTTGCTCGACCGTAAGTCCTGCCGGAAGAGTGGCTGTTATTGTTGTATCAATATTAAGATTTTTGAGATTCGTTGTAATATCTGTGAGAAGTCCTTCAGCAAGCGTGTTGGCTGATGTTTGTAGTGAAGCATCGGTTGGAGTATCATAAATATTTGCTCCGCTATTACCTGTCTTATAGGTGGAATTAAAATCATCTATAATTTTTCCCAAATCAACACCTTGATAACTTTCTGCTTTATAAACCGACTTCTTTATCTGTGGTGAAAATGACCCGGCACCTAATCCAAGGTTTTTAATATCAATTGACGGGTCAGCACCTATTGAAGTAAAATTGTTTACAGAAAATGCAAAATGGCTAACTCTAATATTTCCTCCGGCTCCTAAATCAACAAGTACACCTTTTGAAGGATCATTCAAATTGTCTAATTCCTTAACTCCTTTAACAAATGCAGAAAGCTGGTCAAGCGAAATCGCTTTTCCGGTTTTTTGGGCAGCGGAAATACTGGAAAACTGATCAGCAATATCACTAAGCCGGTTAGCAGAACCAAGAATATCACCTGTAAATTCAGCCTGAATATTCACAGGAAGCTGGACATCTACATCTCTTCCAATTCCAAGCCCTGCGGGGTTCCAGTATTGTGTAATAGCATCCTCACCAATAGCGACATATGCGCCACCCATTCCCAAAGGTCTAGTCCCAAGGATTTTAAAAGATTCGGAATAAATATACCCGGTAAATAACAAACAAAAAAAAGCAAATACAAAAACTATTGCGAAATTTTTTCTCATAATAACCCCCTGAATCCCCATCTAATAGGAAGTATAAACAAATATATCAATTTTGTCAATGTGATTTTTTACACACTTGAAAAACGATTAAAAGATTAGAAAGATTGGGAAGATTAAAAAATTGAAAAGAATGAAATATTTAAAATCTTTTAATCTTTATAATCTTTTTAATTGCCTTTTATGTGCCTTCTTGCCACGAGGAAAGGTATTTTTGCTGTTCTTGTGTAAGTTTATCAATTTTTACACCAAGCGACTCTAACTTCAGTTTTGCAATATTCTCATCAATGTCTTTTGGGACAGAAAAAACATCATTTTTTAGTCCGATGTCCGATGTCCGATGTCCGATGTCACTGACTTTGAACCTCTTTACTAACCATTCTGCAGAAAGTGATTGATTGGCAAAACTCATATCCATAACTGAAGCAGGATGTCCTTCTGCTGAGGAAAGATTAATAAGACGCCCCTCGGCAAGAATATAAATCTTTTTACCGGAACTTAATGTATACTCATCAACAAACGCTCTTGCTTCTCTAACTTTCTTACTGATTTTTTTAAGAGCCGGAATATTTATTTCAACATTAAAATGACCTGAGTTACACACAATAGCACCGCTTTTCATCGCCAAGAAATGTTGTTTGTCAATAACACTTATATCGCCTGTAAGTGTAACAAAAATATCACCAATTTTTGCCGCCTCTGCCATTGACATAACCCTAAAACCATCCATAATTGCTTCTATCGCTTTCAAAGGGTCTATCTCTGTAACTATTACATTGGCTCCCATACCTTTTGCTCGCATGGCAACACCCCTGCCACACCACCCATAACCGGCAACTACAAAATTCCTGCCGGCTAACAACACATTGGTAGCGCGTATGATTCCGTCGATTGTGGATTGTCCGGTTCCATATCTATTATCAAAAAGATGTTTCGTTAATGCATCGTTAACAGCAATAATAGGATATTTTAACACCCCATCTTTTGCCATTGCCTTTAAACGGATAACACCTGTTGTCGTTTCTTCGGTACCACCTATAATGTTACTTAAATTATACTTTTCCGAATGAAGTGTTGAAACTAAATCTGCTCCGTCATCCATAGTTATTTGCGGATTAGCAGCAAGAACCGACTTTATGTGTTTGTAATATGTTTTATTATCCTCGCCTTTAATCGCAAATGTGGAAATTCCAAAATCACTTACCAATGATGCTGCAACATCATCCTGAGTTGAAAGCGGGTTTGACGCACACAGCGTTATCTTTGCACCACCCTCTTTCATAGCAATCATAAGATTTGCTGTTTCTGTGGTTACGTGCAAACATGCGGCAACGGTAACGTTCTTTAATGGTTTTTCTTTTGAAAACCTTTTTCCTATGATTCTTAAAACAGGCATGTCCCTTTCAGCCCACTCAATGCGATTCTTACCTACTTTTGCTAATTTTAAGTTCTTAACATCGTAATTCATTTTTACCTCACTTTTTCTCCTTTACCAAAAGGAGAACACCCCCGCTTAGTTTTGCCTGTCCCCCCGTTTAGATTTACTTTTAGTAAATCTGGGGGGATCAAAACTGGGGGTGTACCTTAGATAGATACCCTGTAATATCCTGCTTACAAGAATCTTCACCTTACTTCTGATTTTAATCTCTCTGCTTTGTCAGTTTTCTCCCATGTAAATCCTTCTCTTCCAAAATGACCATATGCTGCTGTTTTCTGATATATAGGAAGATGAAGTTTAAGAGTATCAATGATTCCTCTCGGTGTTAAGAGAAAAACTTTTCTTACTGCTTTTTCAAGTTTTTCATCAGAAACACTGCCCGTATCAAGCGTATCAACCATTATTGATACCGGCTCCGCGACTCCTATTGCATATGCAAGCTGTATCATACACTTTTCTGCAAGACCAGCTGCTACTATATTTTTTGCAATATATCTTGCCATGTAAGAAGCCGAACGGTCAACTTTAGTCGGGTCTTTTCCGGAAAATGCACCACCGCCATGAGGCGCCATTCCGCCATATGTATCAACTATTATTTTCCTGCCGGTCATACCAGTATCAGACTGGGGACCACCCACGACAAATCTGCCTGTCGGGTTGATATAACAATCTTTCTTGAAGTTAAATCCTTTCATAAGATTCTTAGGAATAGTCGGTATAATTACAGTATGAAGTATATCATCTTTTGCCCAATTGGCAAGATTACCTGTTTTTTTATCAACCGAATCTTCGGTATGCTGAGTAGATATAACTATTTTTTCTACCGAAACAGGTTTCCCGTCAATATATTTCACCGTAACCTGAGATTTGCCATCAGGTCCGATATATTTTAATGTATTTTTTTTTCTTACTTCCGCAAGACGCATTGTCAGTCTTTGTGCAAGTGTTATCGGAAGCGGCATAAGTTCTTTTGTTTCATTGCATGCATAACCTATCATAAGACCCTGGTCGCCTGCACCAATTTCTTTTCCTTTTCTGCCAACACCTTGTGAAATATCGGGTGATTGACGACCTATCGCATTAAGTATCCCGCAAGTTTGATAATTGAACCCATATTTCATATGAGTGTAACCAATACCCTTTATAACATTTCTTGCTATATCCTGAACATCAACATATGCACTGGTAGTAATTTCACCACCGACTATTAAAAGCCCTACAGTAACATATGTCTCACAAGCAACTCGACATCTAAAATTATTCTTTAACGGCGAGTCCTGCCTATAAACCTCATCCAAAATCGCATCAGAAATCTGGTCACAAACCTTGTCCGGATGCCCTTCTGTTACTGACTCCGAAGTAAAAACATAATCCCCACTAAACATTTGAACCCCCTATATCACGAATACTGCATCACGAATGCTATCACAAATTTTCACGAATAAAATCTTTATATTCGTGTCTTGTTCGTGATATTTGCATTTATTAGTGTGTCTTTATTCGTGCTTTACTAAATTAAAGCAAATTTTTTCTGCAAAATCAAGTAATATTTTTGTTTTGACAATTGAATTAGTTTCAGAGTAAGTCCTCAGGACCGGTTCTGTTCCAGAAGGACGAAGTAAAAGCCAATCGTCATTATTAAAAATTATTTTTATACCGTCAAATGCTTTAATTTCCCTGACATCCGTATTTTTACACATTATTTCATTTACACTTTTTGTAAATTTTTCTTTATCAACAGGAGATTTCAATTTTATGTCTTTCCTTAAAAAACATGATTTGCCAAATCTTTTTTGCAAATCATCAACCAAATATGAAAGTTTCTTCTTTGTATTAGTTAACATTTCCATAATAAGAAGCGCATTTAATATACCATCTCTTTCCGGCATTCCCTTTCCCCATCCATAACCACCGGATTCCTCGCCCCCGAACAAAACATCTTTGTCTAACATTTTCTCGCATATGTACTTAAAACCAACAGACACTTCCTCAAATGGCTGGGAAAACTTTTTAGCAATACGTTCCGAAAGATACCCCAGAGAAACTGTCTGAACAATTTTTCCTTTTAATTTTTTATGTTCTAAGATATACAACAAAATTAAAGGAAAAACTATATGCGGCGAAAGATAGCGCCCTTTATCATCAATAACGCCTAAACGGTCCGCATCACCATCAAAAGCGAAACCAGCAGCAGCCTTGTTTTTTAATATTTCTTTTTTTAATTTGTAAAGATTTTTTTCTATTGGTTCCGGATTTATTCCACCGAACAACGGTTCTCTATAATTGTTAATTGAGTGGATTTTATTTTTTTTATCAAAAAGCTGTTCAATAATACCAGAACCGCTTCCATACATAGAATCAACAACGACATTCAGTTTTGATGATAAGCTTACTTTTACCAGTGATTTAAGATATGCTTTATAATCAGCTATAACATCTACAGTATCTATTTTTTTATCATCAATCTTAACATCATTTTTATAAAGACATGCTGAAATTTCATTTATTATTTTTTGCGATACAGAACCGCCATACGGAAGTTTTATCTTTAACCCGTTCCAAAAAGGCGGATTATGACTCGCGGTTATCATTATTCCGATACAATTATTTTTTTTGCAAAATAAAGAAATCGATGGTGAAGTTACCGCCGTTTTCGAGATATGAACATCTATATTATTTGCTGAAATAACTTTTGCGACTTGCTTGGCAAATTTGTCAGAAAGGAAACGATTGTCATAACCCACGATAACAGCAGAAAGTGGCAAGTGGGAAGTGGGAAGTGTATTTTGAATTTCTTTATTTTTTATATAATCGGCAATTGCTTGAGCAACAATACTGACATTTTTAAATGTGAAATCTTCGGCAATTATTCCGCGCCAACCATCAGTTCCAAAACGGATACACTGATTACCGCTGATTTGCAACGTTGATTGCCGCTGACAATTATCTGCGGTCATCTGCTTCTCCTTTTATCTGCGGTTATCCGCGTTCTTCCATAATCATCTTCCATACGAACAACATCCCAAACTTCAGGGGTCGATACCTCAACAAGTGTTACATCACAAAACTTCGCATACATTCTATGTATTTTTTTAGGTGGTATGACAATTACACTGCTTTGCTTCATTAACTTCTTCGTATTTCTCAGTTCCATAATATATTTACCGGAAAGGGTATAAATTGTTTCATGTTTCACTTTGTGATACTGTTTACTTAAACGACGCCCTTTTTTAATAAAAAGTATTTTACCAACATAATTTTTCGTAAATGCAAACCATTTTTCATATCCCCACGGTTTTTTTACTATTTTCATAATTTTGAGTAACTCCTTACAATAGTTTTATCTCCAATTACACAACCCTCTTTAAGTTGCACATTTTTTTCTATTATACAATTTTTCCCAATTAATGAATTTTCAATTTTACTATCTTCTTCTATTATAGTATTAGTAAGAACGACACAGTTAGAAAGAAAACAATTTTTCCCAACTTTAACATCATTTCCCAAACAAACATTCCCGGAAATCGTAGTTTTTTCAGCTATTGTAGTATTGTTTCCCACAGCGAGATGTCCAAAAATCCTTACACTTTTTGCTATTTTTGAGTTTTTGCCAATTACATTTTTTTTCATTTGATTCATTAAATCATTATGAACCTGTAAATATTTTTCTGTGGTACCTATATCAATCCAATAACCGGAATAAATATAGCCATAAAAGGGAATTTTTTTACTCAAGAGAGTCGGGAATAGTTCCCGTTCAACAGAATAAACAACATCAGGCGGCATTTCACTGAAAATTTCCGGCTCAAAAATATACGTTCCTGCACTTATGGTATCACATGTAATCTGATTAAGAGACGGTTTCTCCAGGAATTGTTTTATTTTTCCATTCTTTGCGGTTTCCACAAGACCGTAACTTGTCGGGTCGGGAACTCTAACCAGAGAAATTGTCGCCTTAGATTTTTTGTTTCTATGGAATTTTATAAGCTTCGCCAAATCTATATCTGTCAATACATCACCATTAAAAATAATAACCGAGTCATTAATATATTTTTCAGCATTTTTTATAGCTCCACCGGTCCCCAACGGCGATTTCTCAATCGCATATGATATATTTACTCCATATTTTCTACCGTCACCTAAATATTTTTCAAACTCTGAGGGTAAATAAGCCATACAAAGAACTATATCTTTTATGCCATACTTTTTAAGAAGTTCTATCTGATACAGAGAAAACGGCTTATTAACCACCGGAAGTAACGGTTTTGGAGTATTACATGTCAAAGGCCTAAGCCTTGTTCCGAATCCGCCAATAAGAATAATTGCTTTCATATAAGTCGCTTCGCTCCTTAATCACGAATAATACATCACGAATATTATCACAAATTATCACGAATGAAACCAATGCTGTTGTTTGTGTCTATTCGTGATGTTTGCTTTTATTCGCGTTCCTTTATTCGTGATTTAAAGTAGTTAAATGTTCTTTTAAGTCCTTCTGAAAAATCTACCTTTGTAGACCAATCAAGTTTTCTTTTAACTTTTTTCACATCAAGCGAACTTTTGAATAATTCTCCTGTTCTTTGTAACTTGTAAACAGGTTTTTGTAAATATCCGCTTATCTTTGAAAGTTCGCTAAAAAGTTGATTAACCGATTTTGAATTGCCGGTTCCAATATTAAAAATTTCATTTTCACCTTTTTTCAGACAAACCAAATTTAAATCAACGATATCCGATACGGATACATAGTCGCGCAACTGCTCACCATCACCAAAAATATTTATAGTTTCACCTGCTAATATTCTATTAATAAAAATTGCGACTACTCCTGCTTCTCCATGCGGGTCCTGGCGAGGACCATAAACATTACCATAACGGTTGGCAACATACTTAAGCCCATAAACTTTTGCATAATAATTTAAATAATATTCAGTAGCACGTTTTGCAATACCATAAGGAGAAAGCGGTTCTGGTGTAACTTTTTCAGAAGGCGATATTTTCCCGCATTCACCATACATTACACCGCCTGAAGAAGCAAAAATAAACTTCTTGACTTTATATTTCACGGAATTTTCAAGAAGATTTATTGCACCTAAAATGTTAGTTTGTGCATCAAAAACAGGATTTGCAACTGACTTTCTTACATCTATCTGAGCTGCATGATGATTTACAATTTCCGGTTTTTCTTTTTCAAATATTTGACCAATAAGTTCCTTATCTGTAATATCCGCATTGTAAAATTTTGCTTTTGGATTTATATTTTCCTTTTTACCGGTAACTAAGTTATCTACTATAACAACCGCATGCCCCGCCTTAACATAGGTATCTGTTATATTTGAACCGATAAACCCAGCCCCTCCGGTAATTAAAATCTTCATAATTCCTCCGGAAAATCAAGAATCAAGAAGTAAGAAATTAGAAGTAAGAATTATTTTTTTTGTTCTTCATCTCTAACTTCTTAATTCTTATTTCTATCATTTAATATGCTCCTCTCCCGGTAAGAATTGCCGGGATTGTACTCAACATAATTCTTATATCAAGCGCAATTGACCAATTCTCCAAATAATAAACATCCAAACGCAACATCTCTTCATATGATAAATTTTTCCGTCCTTTTGTCTGCCATAAACCAGTTATGCCGGGAAGAACCTTAAATCTTCTCTGCCCAATATTATCAAATCTTACTGATTCTACAGTAGTTTGCGGACGAGGTCCTACAATAGACATCTCCCCTCTTAAAACATTTATAAATTGAGGAATTTCATCAAGTGAAAACCTCCGTAAAAACTTCCCTACTTTAGTTATCCTCGGATCATGTTTTGCTTTTTCACCACGACGGGTAGATAAATGCAAAATCTCTTCTTTGCTGAATTTTTTTTCTGGATTGAGTATCATAGTTCTAAACTTGAATATATCAAAACCATTCCACCGGTAACCAACCATGTTTTTATGAAGGTAAAACACATCACCACCGTCTGAAACCTTGATAAGCACTGCTATAATAATAAGCGGAATAGAAAATATTGAAAATATAAAGATTGAGATTATTACATCCATTAACCTTTTAATAAAAAAATTCCATCCATGGAGAGAAATTGCCTTCAAGTGAAATATGGGAACCCCAATAAATTCATCTATTATTATTTCCCCGCGTTTTAATTCGAAAATATCAGGAACAAATTTAAAATCAACCCCTAAATCCTCACAAACATCTGAAATATTACTAATCTCGTTATGATCAGTCTGACTTTTAGAAAATATAATCTCACTTATATTTTTTTCAACTATGAATTTTTTTAATATATTGATATCAGCAAAATATTCATTCCAGACTTCATAGTTTCTCTTTGCCCGTAAATTTTTGATAATATCATCTGCGACTTTACCTTCACCCAAGATAAGTATTTTGCTGGTTCCTACCAATATATTTCCTATATAGACATCCAGTAACCGTATAATCTCATGAAAAATAAATATAACTATACTACTTATTGCAAAAGCGATTAGAAGCATTACTCTTGAAAATGTAAAATCACGATATAAAAAAGTAATTGCTGCAATTATTACAGTTCCTAAAAACACACCTTTAACAATTTTTAAAAATTCATTTAACAAATCTATCTTTCTTGGTTGATAAAACCCTGAATAAACAAAAACAATTCCCCATAAAAATATTACAACAAATATAGCAGTGTGATATAATTTGAAAGGCGGAACTCCATGAATAATAGGAACCACCCAAGAATAGAACCTTAACCAATACGCAAGATTAAACGAAATATATATTGCAATTATATCAGCTATAATAAGTATTACTGGAAATATTATTTTTCTTATTTTTGAACCCATTATTTACTCCGCAAATACACTAAACCTACAATAAACAAAACAAGCGAATTCATCGCAAGATTACAGACATCCCTGCGGCAAGGTGCAGGGTATTAAAATCTTTTGAGACTTTTGAATTCTCTTTCAGGTGTCATTGCGAACCCCGTAGGGGTGTGGCAATCTCGATACTTAATTGAGATTACTTCGTCTCTTCGTTCCTCGTAATGACAACATTGTTTACAGTGTGGCAAGCCACAGGGAATTAACAAGTTAAAAATTGTATTTCAATCTATGTAATCTGCTGTTTAGTCGATGTAATCATAGACTGTTGGGTTTCCCAACAATCTCATTATATATATTTTTTACTTTATCGTCAATGAAATATTTTATTTTTTCTTCAAATATTTTAACACTAAATTTTTCAGCAATATCCCTGATTTCATCTTTATTAAACTTCATATTTTCAAATCTTTTCACAGCATTAACAAGCGAATTAGTTGTTTGTTCCTCAAAAAAAATACCGGTTTTACCATCAACTACCGTCTCTAATACTCCCCCTTTCTTATATGCGATTACCGGCTTTCCGGATGATTGTGCTTCTACCGGAACAATTCCAAAATCTTCTTCACCCGGGAAAATAACTGCTTTGCAATTTTGATAATACTTTTTCAAATCATCGTTATTCGTCCACCCCAAGAACTCAATATTATTTTTAGCAATTTTTTTCAGTTTTGCTTCTTCCTGACCTGAGCCTATAATTTTTAGCTGATAGCCCAATGCATTAAATGCCTCTATTGCTAAATCTACTTTTTTATACGGAGCAAAGGCGGAAACGATTAAATAGTAGTCCGATGTCCGATGTCCAATGTCCAATGTCGGAGTGAAGAAGTCTGTGGCGACTGGGGGGTAGATTACTACAGAGTCGCGGTTATAATGTCTTTTTATGCGTTCCCTTACATGTTCGGAAATAGCGATAAAATAATTAACCTGTTTTGAGCTTTGGACATCCCATTTCTGCAAATATGGTCTTAATGTTTTCATTACATATTTTGTAAATCTGCCGGAGGCTGATGAATTACCAAAATACTGCTCGTACATATCCCAAACATATCTCATCGGGGTATAACAGTAACAAATATGCATAGAATTCTTAGGAATTTTTACCCCTTTTGCGACACAATGGCTGGATGATAAAATTAAATCATAGCCTGTTAAATCAAATTTACTTATCGCTGTCGGCATCAGTGGTAAATAATATCTGTATTTTCTTTCTATATCGGGTAAATGCTGGAGAAATGAAGTTCTTATATTCATATTTTCTATCACATTCGAGATAGTACCTTTTATATGGACAAGAGTAAAAAGTGTCGCTGACGGATAAAGTTTGCAGAAAATCTCAAGACATTTCTCTCCGCCGCGCATTCCTGTTAACCAGTCGTGTATTATAGCAATTTTCATTTTCTTTTTCTTAAATCAAAAATTAAAAAATCTTTGTCTTTCCAAGCAAGCAAATAATTTTTCAATAGTAACTTTTTAGTTTCCGAATCGTCCGGCCAATAATCATCAGTTCCTGTAAGAAAAAAACTAATTCCCTGTGAAGCAACATTCTGAAAAATCAAATCTGTTTTCCTTAAATCTACCGTAAGTCCCTTGCGATGAATATGATAAAGTTGTATAGAATCTGCTTTAGTATTACATAAAAATAAATCATTAGAAGCGCTTAATTTTGCCACAATAGGTTCGGCTCTTAATAACCACACATCGCTCATTTTATACCAATTATGAATTCTAATAAAACTATTGATTGGTATGACTAATACAAAAAAAGCTATTATTAATTTATTAAGAACCCCCCTTTGTTCATATTTTTCCCAAAAATAAACAATTCCACAGCCAATAAATACAGCATTAATAGGTGCATAAGGAAGTGATGTATATTGATGAATATACCCATATCTGCCAATAAGAATGATATAAATTATAACAGCAGTAAACCATAAAGCAAAGAAGAACTTGCGATTTTTCAGTACAACAACCCATAAACCAACCGCAAAAAAAAATAAACCGACGTAAGTCGTCGTTAATTCTATAAATCGTGAAAGAAAATGTCGTGCCCAAAAATCAGGTTGCTTAATTACTGATAGCATATCAAGGAAACTGTTAAATTCCAAAGGTAAGATTCTAATCCCACTTTTAGTGTATTTATACCATAAGCCGACACATAAAATAAGTAAAATATTATAACACCACACATCTATCCTATACAAGAACTTCCAGCCCCATTTCTGATATGCAAGATATGCTATTGGCAATAAAATATAAAGTGACGGAAGTTTCACAAGGGGAGCCAATACTAAAAAAAACAACGAAAACAGTAAGTATGATTTTCTATTTGTATTCTCTAAATAACATACAAAATAATAAAGTCCGGATATTGTAGCAAACAACATTATTGATTCCGGCTGAATAGTACGTGTAAAATATATTTTAATCGGTATGACTGAAAATATTAACGATGAAACATATGCACTGCGAAAACTTATAAATTTTTTAAGCAACAGAAATAAATATGCAGCACCACTGGCAGAAAAAAACACAGCAAGAAATCTTCCTAAAATATCATGCTGTCCAAAGACTTTATACAATAGTGCCACTAAATATGAATATACTGGGAATTCGGTTCCTGCTCTTTCTACTGACCTCTGACCAACCCAATCAACCTGCGGATAAAAAAACTTAAAACCATTCTCATAATAATTCCTAATCGTCATTGCAGTCTGAGTTTGTCTCCAAGCATGAAAGTCAAGCAAAGGATTTGTGATTCCTTTTATTTGAACCAGAACACTGAATAAAAATATAGAAAATATTATTAAAAAGTTTTTTTTCATTTTTATCATACCGAATTTGGATATCGTATCGTAACATACAGTTTGTCATTGCGAGAGCCAATTTATTGGCTCGTGGCAATCTCTTATGAGATTGCTTCGCTAACGCTCGCAATGGGCTTAATAGTACTAAAATGTTGTTTTTTTAATGGTTTTTTAAATAAATATACCATTTCAAATAAGCAATTTTATGTTTTTCAGATAAGCCTCTGTGTCTTTGAAAA